>NZ_JBQXEO010000014.1:0-176698 GCF_052601155.1 Micromonospora yongxingensis | reverse complement strand
GGTCGCCCAGCACTGGAACAGCTGACCCACATAGAGCAACCTTGACCGCTGGCCGGCACCCGACACGGGTGCCGGCCAGCGGCATGTCTGGACCCGGGGTGGGAACCGGTCTGACCAGAGTGGTCTCAGACGCGGAAGCCGGCGGCGCGGGCTGCCTCGCGTTCCCGGCGACGTTCGGAGCGTCGGCGTACGAACCAGTAGACGAAGGCGACGAGGCCGAGCAGGAAGGCGAGCACCAGCACCGGCAGGATGATCGCCACCAGGGAGACCACCACGCTGGTGGCGTCCTCGGCGGTGCTGGCCACCGGGGCACCGAACCCGGCGGTGGTGGCGTTGACCACCGGCCGCGCCGCGGACTTGAGCAGGTGTACGCCCAACGCGAGCAGAACGCCGGCGACCACCGGCACCCACTGGTGCGACGAGAAGAAGCTCCCCGGGTCGCTGACCGTCACCGTCTCCGACGACGATCCGGCGCCGAAGGCCAGGCCGCCGGCGGTGGGGCGGACGACGGTCTGCACCAGGTCGTTGACGTGGTCGACCACCGGCACCTTGTCGGCCACCATCTCGACGGCGAGCAGGGCGGCCAGGATGACGATGACCCAGCCGTTACCGAGCCAGGTCCAACCGCTGGGCAGGTCGATCAGGTCGGTGTAGCGGGCGAGCAGACCGAGGGTGAGCAGGGGTATGTAGGCGTTCAGCCCCGCCGAGGCGGCGAGGCCGGTGCCGGTGAGGACTTCGAACACGGTCTCAGCATCGCACCGACGCGCCAGTGCCGCTCGCTGGCGACCGGTGGGTGCTCGGCTACCCTCGTCGGGTGCGGTTGGTCATTGCGAAGTGCTCGGTGGACTACGTCGGACGGCTCTCGGCTCACCTGCCGCTGGCCACCCGGTTGCTGATGGTGAAGGCGGACGGGTCGGTGTCCATCCATGCCGACGACCGGGCGTACAAGCCGTTGAACTGGATGAGCCCCCCGTGTCGGCTGGAGGAGGCCCCCGGCGTGTGGCGGGTGGTCAACAAGGCCGGCGAGGAGCTGCGGATCACCCTGGAGGAGATCTTCCAGGACACCTCGTACGAGCTGGGGGTGGATCCCGGCCTGCGCAAGGACGGGGTGGAGGCGCACCTGCAGGAGTTGCTGGCGGCCAACCCGGGCGCGTTGGGTGAGGGGTACACGCTGGTCCGCCGCGAGTACATGACGGCGATCGGCCCGGTCGACCTGCTCTGCCGCGACGCCAACCAGGGCGCTGTCGCCGTCGAGGTCAAGCGGCGCGGTGAGATCGACGGGGTGGAGCAGCTCACCCGTTACCTCGAGTTGATGAACCGGGATCCGCTGCTCAGCCCGGTGGCCGGGGTGTTCGCCGCGCAGGAGATCAAGCCGCAGGCCCGGGTGTTGGCCGCCGACCGGGGCATCCGGTGCGTGGTCGTCGACTACGACAAGCTGCGCGGCATCGAGAAGGACGAGCTGACCCTCTTCTGAGCGTCACCGCCCGTACATCACCTTGATGGCCTTGACCAGTCGGGCGACGTCGGTCGGGGTGCGCTCGAAGGTCATCGACGGCAGCAGGGACCGGGCCCGCCGCCGGGTGATCGCCTTGGCGCGGCCGAACTCGCGCAACCCGTCCTCGCCGTGGATCCGCCCGAAGCCGGAGTCGCCGACCCCGCCGAACGGCAGGGTGGACATCCCGGCGAAGGTCAGCGTGGAGTTGACCGACGCCATTCCGGAGCGCAGCCGTCTGGCGATGGCCACGGCGCGGCGCCGGCCGAAGACCGAGCCGCCGAGGCCGTACGACAGGGCGTTGGCCCGGGTGACGGCCTCGTCGGCGTCGCGGACCCGGCTGATGGTCAGCGTCGGCCCGAAGGTCTCCTCGCGGACGGCGGCCGACTCCTCCGGTACGTCCACGAGCACGGTCGGGTGCACGTACGGCGGCTGCACGGCGTTCGGCCCGCCGAGCACGGCGCGCCCGCCGGAGCTGACCGCGGCCTCGATGTGGCGGCGGATCACGTCGACCTGGGCGGGCATGGTGATCGGGCCGATGTCGGCGCCCTCCGGCCCGACGGTCAGCCGGGCCGCGCGTGCCACCACCTTGTCGACGAAGGCGTCGAAGATCGGGTCGACGGCGTACACCCGCTCGATGCCGATGCAGGTCTGACCGGCGTTGGTCATGCCGCCCCAGACGCAGGCCTCGGCGGCGGCGTCCAGGTCGGCGTCGCTGTCGACGATCATGGCGTCCTTGCCGCCGCCCTCGATGAGCACCGGGGTCAGCGTCTCGGCGCAGGCGGCCATCACCTTCCGTGCGGTCGCCGTGGAGCCGGTGAACGCCAGCTTGTTCACCCCGGAGCGGCACAGGGCCGCGCCCACGTCACCCAGCCCGTGCACGGCGGTGAACACCGGGTGCTCGGGGACGACCTCGGCGAAGGTGTCCACCATCCACTGGCCGACCGCGGGCGTGTACTCGCTGGGCTTGAGCACGACGGCGTTGCCGGCGGCGAGGGCGTACGCGGCGGAGCCGATCGGGGTGAAGACGGGATAGTTCCACGGCCCGATCACGCCGACCACACCGTACGGCTGGTATTCGAGGTGGCCGGAGAACTCGGCGAGGATCAGCCGGGACCGCACCCGGCGTGGGCCGAGCACCCGACCGGCGTTGCGGGCGGCCCAGTCGATGTGCTCGATCGCGGTGACGATCTCGACGATGGCGTCGGCGACCGGCTTGCCGCCCTCGACGTGCACCAGCTCGGCGAGCTGCTCGATCCGCTTGGCGAGCAGGGCGCGCCAGCGCAGGAGCCGTTGGCGACGACCGGTGAAGCCGAGACCGGCCCACCACTCGCTGGCGGCGCGGGCGGCCTCGACGGCCTGCCGCACGTCGGCGTCGGTGGCGACGGGAAGGCGGCCGGCCTCGACGCCGGTGGCCGGGCTGGTGGAGACCAGTTGGCCCGCCTCGATGACCGGGGTTCCCGGGACCTGCACAGCCGTCATGGCGGAAGTCTAGACCCGAGGATTACTCGCCGGTAGGGCCGCGATTCGGGCCGGCGGGACGGGAGTCGCTTCGACCGGGCCGCTCGTTGATCAGAGCAGGTCAGGCTCTTGATCGCAGACGCTGTCCGCCCGAATCGTGGATCGGGAGATGGCCGGGAGGTGGCGAGGAGCTGACCGCCGGGCGGTATTGACGATTACCGTCTGATGGCAGGCTGACGCGCGGAGTGATGGTGTGGGCTGGAGGGCTGACTGTCCATGGAGGAACATCCGGAACTGATGCCGCTGTTGACCGTCGCCGGTGGGCCGATGCGCGGGGCGAGCTTTCGACTGCGGGTCGAGCCGCTGGTGATCGGTCGGGCGCCGAACGGCCATGTCGTCATCAACGACGCGCACCTGAGCCGTCGGCACGCGGAGGTGTGGCTGGCCCCCGAGGGCCCGTCGCTGCGGGATCTGGGCTCCACCAACGGGACGTGGCTCAACGACCGCCGGATCACCGAGGTGGAACGGCTCTCCGACGGCGACGTGATCCGGCTCGGCCGCACCGAGCTCCGTCTGTTCGACCCGGGGGTGGCCCACACCGACCCGGTCGGGCTCAGCTTCGGCCCGTCCCGGCGCGACATCCGGCCGACGCTGCCCCTGCCGCTGGCCACGCCACCGACCGGACGCCGCTGACGCGCCTGCCGGCTATGAGCCGAGGGCGGTCCGGCACATCCGCGCCGGACCGGCGATGGCTGCCCGGCACATGGACGGGCGTCGGCGGGCGTGGCACCATCCCGCGCATGGAGACCGAGCAGCGGACCGTGACGGCGAACGGCATCACCCAGGCGGTACGGGTGGCCGGCCCGCCGGACGGCGTACCGGTGCTGCTGATCCACGGCAACTGCTCGTCCGCCCTGTTCTGGGAGCCACTGGTCCGGCGGCTGCCGCCGACGCTGCGGGTGGTCGCCCCCGACCTGCGCGGCTACGGCGACTCCGAGACCGCCCCGGTGGACGCCACCCGAGGGCTGGGGGACTTCGCCGACGACGTGGCGGCCCTGCTGGACGACCCGACGCTCTTCGGCGCCGACGCCCGCCCGGTGGTGGTCGGCCACTCCCTCGGCGGGGGCGTGGCGATGCGCCTTCTGGTCGACCACCCGCACCGCGTGGGCGCGCTGCTGCTCGCCGCACCCGTCTCGCCGTACGGCTTCGGTGGCACCCGCGACCTGGTCGGCACGCCGACCACCCCCGACTTCGCCGGGACCGGCGCCGGCACGGCGAACCCGGACTTCGTCGCCCGGCTGGCCGCCGGTGACCGGAGCGCGGACGCCCCGGCCAGCCCGCGCGCCGTGCTGCGGGCCACCTACGTGGCCGATCCGGCGTCGCTGGGCGAGGACGAGGAGTTGCTGCTGGACACGCTGCTCTCCACCGCGACCGGGGACGACAACTACCCGGGCACGTCGGCGCCGTCGGACAACTGGCCGGGCATGGCGCCGGGGGAGCGCGGGGTGCTCAACGCGCTCGCGCCGTCGTTCTTCCGGCTCGCCGACGAGCTGGTGGCCGTCGGCGAGAAGCCCCCGGTCACCTGGGTACGCGGCGACGCCGACGTGATCGTCTCGGACACCTCGCTGTTCGACCTGGCGTACCTGGGCTCGCTGGGTGTGCTGCCCGGCTGGCCCGGCGAGCAGGCCTGCCCGGCGCAGCCGATGATCGGCCAGACCCGGGCGGTGCTGGAGCGGTACGCGGCGGCCGGCGGTGCGTACCACGAGGTGGTGCTGCCGGGGTGTGGGCACAGCCCGCACCTGGAGCGCCCAGCGGCGTTCGTCTCGGAGCTGCTGGCGCTGACCGCCGTCCCGGCCGCCTGAGCGCTGGCCGACGGCGGCGTCGTGGGTGAAATATGCCACGGCGTCTCGACAACCGAGCGTCACGTGGCAGACTCGCGCGCATAACCTTAGCGGCCGTTCAGTGGTCGTGCGGACTGTCTGGGGAGGCCGGTCGTGGCGCGCGAGTTCAGCACCGTTGGCGTGGTGGGGCTGGGCACCATGGGTGCCGGCATCGTCGAGGTCTTCGCCCGTAACGGCATCGACGTGGTGGCGGTCGAGATCTCCGAGCCGGCGCTGGAGCGCGGCCGGGCCACCCTCACCGGCTCCACCGACCGGGCGGTGGCCAAGGGCAAGCTCGCCGCGGCGGACCGCGACGCCCTGCACGAGCGGGTGCACTTCGCGGTCGGCCTGGACGCGTTGCACTCCGTCGACCTGGTCATCGAGGCGGTGCCCGAGCACCTGGACCTCAAGCAGCGGATCTTCGCGGAGCTGGACCGGGTCTGCCGGCCGGAGACCATCCTGGCCACCAACACCTCGTCGCTGAGCGTCACCGAGATCTCGGTGGCCACCACCCGGCCCAACCAGGTCATCGGCATCCACTTCTTCAACCCGGCGCCGGTGATGAAGCTGGTCGAGGTGGTCCGCACGGTGGTGACCTCGCCCGAGGTGGTCGCCGACGTCGAAGCCCTCTGCGCCCGGCTCGGCAAGGTCGACGTCACCATCAACGACCGGGCCGGTTTCATCGCCAACGCGCTGCTCTTCGGCTACCTCAACCACGCGGTCGGGATGTTCGAGTCGCACTACGCGACCCGCGAGGACATCGACGCCGCCATGAAGCTCGGGTGCGGCCTGCCGATGGGTCCGCTGGCGCTGATGGACCTGATCGGCCTGGACACCGCGTACGAGATCCTGGACACCATGTACCGGCGCGGCGGGCGGGACCGCCGGCACGCTCCGGTGCCGCTGCTGAAGCAGATGGTCACGGCGGGGCTGCTCGGCCGGAAGTCCGGTCGGGGCTTCTACACCTACGAGCGGCCCGGCTCGCCGGTGGTCGTACCGGACGAGGCGACGCCGCTGGCCACGGAGGCCGCGCTCGCCGACGGCGCGCGGGCCATCACCAAGGTCGGCGTGGTGGGCTCCGGGACGATGGCGACCGGGATCATCGAGGTCTTCGCGAAGGCCGGCTACGAGGTCGTCTCGGTGACCCGGGGGGCGGAGAAGTCCGCGAAGGTCTGCGAGGCGGTGAAGACGTCACTGAACAAGGGCGTGGTACGCGGCAAGCTCGCCGAGGCCGACCGGGACGCCGCGCTGGGCCGGATCAGCTGGTCGGCGACGCTCGACCACCTCGCCGACGTCGACCTCGTGGTCGAGGCGGTGGTCGAGGAGTTGAGCGTGAAGAAGGCGCTCTTCGCCAGCCTCGACGAGATCTGCAAGCCCGGCGTCGTGCTGGCCACCACCACCTCGTCCCTGCCGGTCATCGACGTGGCGATGGCCACCCACCGGCCGGCCGACGTGGTGGGGCTGCACTTCTTCAACCCGGCGCCGGTCATGCCGCTGGTCGAGGTGGTCCGCACCATCCGCACCTCCCCGGAGACCACCGCCACCGCCCGGGCGGTCTGCGCCGCACTGGGCAAGACCGGCGTGGTCTGCGGCGACCGGTCCGGCTTCATCGTCAACGCGCTGCTCTTCCCGTACCTCAACGACGCGGTGAAGATGCTGGAGGCCAGCTACTCCACGGCCGACGACATCGACCACGCCATGAAGCTGGGCTGCGGCTACCCGATGGGTCCGTTCGAGCTGCTCGACGTGGTCGGGCTGGACGTCTCACTGGCCATCCAGCGCGAGTTGTACCTGGAGCTGCGCGAACCGGGCTTCGCGCCCGCGCCGCTGCTGGAGCACCTGGTCACCGCCGGCTACCTGGGCCGCAAGACCCGCCGGGGCTTCCGCGACCACTCGCACCGCTGATCGCGTCAACGTCGGACGCCGCTGGCGGCGTCTGAGAGATGTGACCTTCGAGGAGTACGTCAGCACGCGCGGGCCAGCGCTCGTCCGGCTGGCCCGGCTGCTGACCGGTGACGAGCACCGGGCCGAGGACCTCACCCAGGAGGTGCTGTCCCGGGCGTACGTGCACTGGCGCAGGATCTCCCGCGCCGACCGGCCCGACGTCTACGTGCGGCGGATGCTCGTCAACGCCAACAACTCCTGGTGGCGGCGCCGGTCGAACCGCGAGCTGGTCGTCGGCAGCGTCGACGATCGGCCGCACCGCGGCGACGTGGGCGGCGAGGCGGCCGACCGGGACGCGATGTGGCGGCTCATCCTCGGCCTGCCCGAGCGCCAGCGCGCGGTGCTGGTGCTGCGCTACTACGAGGACCTCGACGACGCGACCATCGCGCAGATCCTGGACTGCTCGCCGGTCACCGTCCGTACCCATGCGATGCGGGCGCTCGCCAACCTCCGGGAGCGCTGCGGTGCCCCGGCCACGAACGGGAGCAGACCGTGACCGACCTCGACGAACAGATCGCCCACACCCTGCGGGAACGCGCCGAGGGCGGCGTGGACACCGACCAGTTGCTGCGGCGTTCTCGTGCCCGGGGCCGCCGCCGACGAGTGCACCGCCGGGCCGCTCTGGGCACCGCGTTGTGCCTGGTCGGGGCCCTCGGCTTCGTCGGGGTGACCCGGCCGGGCCTCGACGGCCTGGCCGGCCGCGCGCCCTGGAGCACCGCCTCACCCACCGTGGTCCCGCCGGTGCCGCCCCGCGCCGGCGGCGTGCCCGGGGCCGCTGCCGATCCAGCGCTGGTGGGTGCCGATCCGCAGATCCTGCACTTCGGCCTGGACCCGGCTCGGGCCCGCTATCTGGGCGCGGAGGTCATCCGAGATCAGGTCGAGTCCTTACGGCTCAGCGTGGCAGGCAGCGAACCGGTTCGTGTCGACGTGAGCAGCTCAGCCGAGTTACCCATCAGCGTCGAGATCGACGGTAGGTCCTTTGACGTGACCCAATCCGGCCCCCAGACCTTCGACGGTACGGTTCGGCCGGCGAACGGCATGGCCCGTGGGCTGGTCAAGTTGTGGCAGCCGGCACCGGGCCTGTACGCCCGTGCCGTCATGCTGCACGGGGACGAAAGCGTGCTGAAGCAGGCGGTCAAAGCCCTGCGCTGGGACGAGGCCACCCGATGCGCCGCACCGCTACGGCTCGACGCCCTGCCCGCGGGTGCGAAGGTCATGAACTGCTCGGTGGACGTCGCCTCGTACCCGAGACTCGTCACCGCCCAGTTCACCGTTCAGCGGGCGGATACCGAGACCATGTGGGTGCGGTACCGGTACGCGAGCCAGGCGGGCACCCGTACCGAAACGAACCGGACCGTCGCTGGCCGACCCGCGTTCCTCTCCGCGAAGGGGATGAAATTGGAGCTGACCGGCATCCCTGGGACGACAATGGCTGTCGACTTCGGCTGGCCGTGGGACGGCCAGATCCCGTCGGCCATCTTCACCGAGGCGGACGCGACGACCCTGCTGGCGGGAGCGAAATTCCCTACGGACCCGACGCGGCCGCAGAGCTGGGAGTGATCTCAGCCGTCGGGCGGGCCGGCCGCGAGGTCGTCCCGCCCGGCGGACCGTACGCTTGGTTACTGTGAGCCCCCGTCGCAACCGCCCTCGCCGGGACGAGAACCCCAACCTGGACGACGACCGGGTCCGGCAGGGTGTCGCCTCCGTGCAGCAGTGGACCGACGGCGCCTGGCAGGTACGCGGGATCGGCGCGGGCGCGTCGGTCAAGACGTACCGCTGTCCCGGCTGTGACCAGGAGATCCGGCCCGGGGTGGCGCACCTGGTGGCCTGGCCGGCCGACGGCCTGGGCGACCTGACCGACCGGCGGCACTGGCACAGCGGCTGCTGGCGTGCCCGGGACCGGCGCGGCCCGGCGGTGCAGCGCGGCCGGGGCACTCCGCGCTACTGAAGCGACGCCGCGCTACTGAAGCGACCTGGATCACCCTGTTCGTGCCTGGGCGGGCGGCGGCGGCGAGTTCGCGACAGACTTGGGCGGTGAGCACACCGATCCGCGCGTCGTCGATCCTGCCCGGCCGGCGGGAGGACATCGAGCTGCACACCGCCGACGGTCTGCGGCTGGTCGGTGAGTTGGCCCTGCCGGCCGGCCGGCCGCCGGTCGCCACCCTGGTCTGCCTGCACCCGCTGCCCACCCACGGCGGGATGATGGACAGCCACGTGTTCCGCAAGGCGGCCTGGCGGCTGCCCGCACTGGCCGACCTCGCGGTGCTCCGGTTCAACACCCGGGGGACCAGCAGCCTGCGCGGCACCAGCGAGGGCGCCTTCGACGGCGCCGTCGGCGAGCGCTACGACGTGGCCGCCGCCATCGAGTACGCGGAGTTCGCCGAGCTGCCCAACATCTGGCTCGTCGGCTGGTCGTTCGGCACCGACCTGGCGCTCAAGTACGGCTGCGACCCGGCGGTCGCCGGGGCGATCCTGCTCTCCCCGCCGCTGCGCTTCTCGACACCCGACGACCTGGCCACCTGGGCCGGTTCCGGTCGGCCGCTGGTGGCACTGGTGCCCGAGTTCGACGACTACCTGCGCCCGGCCGAGGCTGGGGAGCGGTTCGCCGCCGTGCCGCAGGCCGAGGTGGTCGGGGTTCCGGGCGCCAAGCACCTGTGGGTCGGCGACGCGGAGACCGTGCTCGACGAGATCGTCCGCCGGGTCAACCCGGAGGTCACGGTGCCCCTGCCGACGACCTGGGACGGCCCGATGGAGGCCGGGGACGTCAGCGCGTACGCCGACCGGACGGTGGCGTCGTTCGCCGACACCCCCGTCCCCGGTCCGCTGGCCAACCAGGCCGACTGACCCGAGGCCCGGTCAGCGGGTTTCCTGCCGGGGGAGCACCACCTCGCGCAGGATCAGTTGCAGCGCGGCCACGGTGGGGATGGCGATCAGCGCGCCCACCACACCCAGCAGCGCCACCCCGAGCAGCGCGGCCAGCAGGGCGGCCACCTCGTTGACCTCCACCGAGCGTCGCATCACCTTCGGGTAGATCAGGTAGTTCTCCACCTGCTGGTAGATCAGGAAGAACACCGCGCAGGCGATACCCGTGGGCAGGTCGGTGGCGAAGCCCACCAGGCTCACGATCACCGCTCCCAGCGTGGCGCCGATCTGCGGGATCAGGTCGGTCACCGCGACCACCACGGCCAGCGCGAACGGGTACGGCAGCCCCACCACCAGCGCGAAGACGAAGGTGGTCGCGCCGGCCAGCACCGCGATGCTCAGCGCACCGACCATGTACGCGCCGACCTTGGCGAGGATCTCGTCGCCGATCAGCTGCACCCGCTCCCGCCGCGACCGGGGCACCAGCGCGTAGCCCAGGGAGCGCAGCCGGTTGAAGTACGCCAGGAAGTAGATGGTCAACACCAGCACGGTCAGCGCCCGGAACACCGTGCCGAAGATCAGTTGGGCGCCGCCGAGCACCCCGCCGAGGGCCCGGCCGACGTTGTCCGCGTTCGCCGCGCTCTGCGCCCGCTCCACCAGGCCGAACCGCTCCACCAGATCGTTGACCGTCGGGTTGCGGCGCAGCTCCTCGACGTAGCTGGGCAACTGGTCGATGAACTGCCCGGACTGCGTCACGATCGGCGGCACCAGCGCCACCACGCCGCCGCAGAGCAGCAGCACCACCGTCAGCGCCACCACCGCGACCGCCAGGCCGTGCGGCACCTTCCAGCCGCGCAGTCGGACCACTGCCGGGTTGAGGCCGACCGCCAGGAAGAGCGCGATCACCACCAGCACCAGGATGCCGCCGGCGTTGCGGACCCCCAGATAGAGCGTGTACGCCAGCAGCACGCCGACCGCGCCGGTGAAGCCGATCAGGAAGCTGTTGCGCCGCAGCGGACGCCCCGGCGTCCCGAACTTTCCCGACGGGACGGCCGGCGGCTCGTCCGGGTCGACCTCCGGGGTCGGGACCGGAACCGGGATGGGTGCGTCGCCGGCTGGGCGGCCAGGCGTCGCGTCCGGGTCGTCGGCCGGCTGGCCGTGCTGCGGCACCAGGACCTCCCGGGTCAGGCGGCGGGTCGACGGGCGGCGGCGACGAACGCCTGCCAGGCGGCCGGCGCGAAGACCAGCACCGGGCCGCTCGGGTCCTTGCTGTCCCGCACGCCCACCACCCCGGGCAGATTGTCCGCCACCTCGACGCACTCTCCGTTGCCGCTACGGCTGGACGTGCGCCACCGGGCGTCGGTCAGGTCCATGACGTTACAACTTCTTTCATCAGCTCGATCGACTGCCGGCGGGACAGGGCAGCGTTCCTGATCATCTCCCAGCGAGCCAGCAGTGTGGCCACCTCATGGTCACCGTCGACCACGAGGCCGTCAATCTGGTGTTCCATGTGCCCCACCCAACCACCGTCCGCACCGCGGGCCAGATTGAACGGCCCCGACAGGCCGACGTGCAGCCCGACGTCGGCCGGAACGATGTGCAAGCTGACATGTGGCTGCTCCAGGCTGGCAACCAGGTAAGTGATCTGCTCGACCATCAGCCCTCGGACGTCTTCCCCGGCGCGCCGCAACACCAACTCGTCGACGACCGCGATGAACTGCGGCGGTTCCGGCTGGACCAGCAGCGATTGCCTGTCCAGCCGTGCATGCACCCGTCGCTCCACCTCGCCGTCACTGAGCATGTCGTCGCAGCGGATGACCGCGCGGGCGTAGTTCTCGGTCTGGAGCAGGCCGGGGATGAGCGTGGGTTGGAAGCAGCGCAGTTGGCGGGCACCACGCTCGGCGTCCAGCCAGGGCCGGAACCAGCTCGGCTGGCCGTCCCGCTCGGCGAGCTTGAGCAGGTAGACCAGCAGGCCGCCGGTGGCGAGCACCTCGTCGGCGCGGGCCAGGAAGAGCCGGTCCAGAGGGCGCTGACCCAGCTCCAGTGCGGACACCATCGAACCGGAGTAGTGCACCAGTCGGCCGAACTCCTCCTGGCTCATCCCGGCGGCAGTCCGCAGCCGGCGCAACTGGGCGCGGATCATGTCGGCCGTCGGCGCGGCGTCGCCTTCCACAGTGCCTCCGCAAGTAAAGGTTCGTCTCCACCGGCCGGCCCGGCGGGTTGCGCCACCGACGCAGCTACGCCGCTGGTCGCGCCGATGCCTTCCGACCGTAGTGGTGCGCTCAGCAGACTGTCACGTACCGGATCCGTGGCCGTCGTTCCGGCCCGCCGCCATCCGGGCGCACGCGTCCCGTTTCCAGTCGAGGAGGTACCCCATGCCCATCTCCACCCGTGCCGGCCGCCGGCCGTCACAGGCCGTCGGGACGGCGCCGAGGTCGTCCACAGGCTGCTCGCCGGGTGCCGGTCGGCCTGGACGGGCGCGTACGCCGATGTGCGGACTGCCGCAGCCGCGGCTCGGGCCGTACCCCATGCATCCCCGACCCTGCGGGGCGCGGACGCCGCACACCCCGCTGCGGCCCATGTGGTGCTGCCGGGCGGATGGCCGGCCGTGGCCGTGCGCGGACGCGCGACTGCTGCTCAAGGCGGAGTTCGACGCGGACCCGGCGGCCCTGACCATCTACCTGGCCGGGCTCTATCACGAGGCGGCGCACGACCTTTACCAGCTCAACCCCTACGACGGGCCGACACCGCGGGAGCTGTTCGAACGCTTCGTGGCGTGGGGGCCGTTCCGTCGGCCGATCATCGACCCGCCCTCGGAGCCCACTCCATCCTGACCACCGTGCACGGCCGCAGATCGTGGACAGGTGCCGTCACCCGTGAACGGAAACTGTCCACGATTGCCGTGGCCGGTGCGCGGAAACCGTCATTCCTTCTCGACGGTGACCTTGCTGGGCTTGGCGCTGCGCTCGTCGGTGGTCGGCTTGGTGGGCCGCTTGCCGTTCTCGCCCGTGCTGGTGATCTTGGTGGGCTTGGCGCCCCGGCCACCCTCGCCCGGAACGGCGGCCACGGTCGGCTCGCCATCCACTCCGGCGCTGGCCGTCCCGCCGTCGACGGTGGTCACCGGCTCGGCCACCGGCCGGGTCGCGGACTGCCCGGCCGGCTCGGGACCCGCGTTCGCCGGCTGCCGGGTGTCGGCGGGCTCGGCCTTGAGCCCGCCGGCGGAGGCTCCGGCGGCCGCCGGAGTGGCCTCGGCGGTCACCGTGGCGGGCGCGGTCGGCGCGTCCTCCCCGGCCACCGGCGCGGTCGGGCCGTCCGCTGTGGCCGGTGCGGTCGGGCCGTCCGCTGTGGTCGGTGCGGTCGCCGTCGCCCCCTCACCGGCGGCCGGCACACTCGCGGCACCGGTGCCGGTCGGGACGGTGACGGTCTGCAACCGCAGCTCGGCCAACTGCCGCTGAAGCTCGTCGGACTCCTGCCGGGACTTCCAGGTCTCCTGCCGCAGGTCGGCGAGCTGCTGCTGGGCCTGGGCGATCTCCAGCATCACCTGGGCGAGCTGCTGCCGACCGGCGGCCGACTCCTGCTGGGTCGCCGCCAGGTGCTGCTGGGTGGTGGCGAGGTGCTGCTGCGTGGTGGCCGCGTACTCCTCGAACTGGCGGCGGGAGGCCGCGACGTGCTCGTCGGCCTTGCGGCGCTTGTCGCTCGCCTCGGTCTCGGCCCGGCTCAGCAGCTCAGCGGCCTCTTCCTCGGCCTGCCGGCGCATGGTCAGCGCATCCTGCTCGGCCGCGCTGCGGATCGCGGCGGCGCCCTGCTCGATCTCGTTCTTGCGGGTGGTGTATTCCGTCTCCAGCTCCTGCTGGCGGCTGCTGAAGGTGGTCTCCAGCTCCTGCTGGCGGCTCGTGAAGGTGGTCTCCAGCTCGTCCTGGCGGGACTTGTGCTGCTTTTCCAGCTCGTCGCGGCGCTTGGCGAACTCCTGCTCGGCGGTGGCCCGCCGCTGCGCCAGCTCCCGGTCGGCCGTCTCCCGCCGGGAGTTGACCTCCTGCTCCACACCGGCCCGCCAGGCGCCCAGCTCCTGCTGCGTCTGCGCCCGCGCCTGCTGCACGTACGCCTCGGTCTCGCTGCGCATCCGCTGCACGTACGCCTCGGTCTCGGCCCGGCTGCGCTTGGCCGACTCGGTGGCCTGCGTGATCAGCCGCTCCGCCTCCTGCTGGGCCTTCGCCCGGGTGGCGCGGCCGGCCATCGACGCGTCGTCGATGATCTGCTTGGCCTCCTGCTGCGCCTTGGCGTGGGTGGCCCGGCCGGCCTCCGTCGCGGTGTCGGTGAGCCGCTTGGCCTCCTGGAGGGCCTTGGCGTGCACCTCCTTGGCGGCGTCGCGCAGCTCGCCGGCCTCCTGCCGGGCGGTGGCCAGCGCCCCGCGGGCCGCCTCACGCAGCTTGGTGGACTCCTGCTGCGCCCGGGTGTGGATCTCCTTGGCCGTGTCCCGCAGCTGGGTGGCCTCCTGCTGGGCCTTCGCCAGCGCGTCCTGCGCCGCCTTGCGCAGCTTCGCCGACTCGTCCCTGGCCGACTGGAGGGTCGCGTCCGCCTCGGCGCGCCGGGCGGCGCTGTGCCGCTCCTCCTCGGCGCGCCGCGCGCCGAGGGCGATCTCGAAGTCCTTGAGTGCCCGCGCGGCCTGCTCGCGGGCCTCCTCGATGATGTTCTCGGCGGCGGCGCGACGGGCCTCGATCTCCTCGTTCGCCGCGGACACGATCGACTCGGCCTGCTCCTCGGCGAGGGTGAGGATCGACTCGACGCGGGGGCCGAGGTGGCGGAACGAGGCCCGGTCCACCACGTTCATCTGCTTGCGCACCTGGGTGAGGTCCCGCTGGAGCACCTCGACCTGGCCGGCGAGCTTGTGGATCTGTGTGTACGCCTGTTCCCGTTCGGCGGCGAGGGTCGCGATCTCGTGTTCGGCACGCGCGACGTACCGGTCGACCTGCTTCTTCTCGTATCCCCGCAGAGCGGACTCGAAGCTGGGCTCCGTCGTCACGTCCCCGCCGAGTGCGAACAGTTCCTCGCCGTGCGACATGCCCCCATCCTCACACGCATCGGCCCCTGCTGGGGCGATACGGACGCCCCTTCTGGGACCTACTTCACTCGGTTCGGGACGCGGCATGTCAAGGGTTGGGAAACGCATACGGCGCGAGGTCACACCGGTCACCCGGTGTCACCTCGCGCCGTCGATGCCCCGACCTGACGCCTCGCGTCAGCCAGTGGTCTCCGCGGTCACCCGCTCCTGAGGGCCGTCAGCCTTCTTGGCCTCCGGCTTGGCCGCGGCAGCCGCCGCCGGCGGCACACCGGGGACGATGCCAGCGAGCCCGGAGAGCATCTGACCGAGCTGCGAGGTGACCGCGTCCTTCTGCCGGGTGAGGTCCTCGACCTCCCGGCGGGCGGCCTGGGTGGTCAGCTCAGCCTCGGTGCGGGCCTCGGTGAGCAGGCGCTGCGACTCGGCCTTGGCCTCGTTGAGCGTCTTCTCGGAGTGCGCCTTGGCCTTGTCGAGCGTCTCGGCGGCGCTGCGCTCCGACTCGACCCGGCGGGCCTCGGCGCGCTGCTCGATCTCCTTCGCGCGCTCCTGGGCGGCGCGGGCACGCTGCTCGGCCTCGCTGACCATCTTCTGGGTCTGCGCGACCTGGGCGGCGTGCCGCTCGGACTCCTCGCGCTCGGCCTTCTCACGCCGCTCGGCGAGCTGGAGCTCCAGCGCCTGCAGGTCCTTGTCGCGCTTGTCCCGCGCGTCGGTGAGCAGCTTGGTCGCCTCGGCGCGCTTCTCCTCGGCCTCGCGGGCGGCCTTGGCCCGCTGCTGGGTGATCTCCCGCTCGGCGGTGGCCCGGAGGGTGGCCACCTCCCGCTCGACGGTCGACTTCAGCTCGGCCACCTCGTGCGCGGTGACGGTGCGCAGCTGCTTGGTCTCGCGGTCGGCGTCGGCGCGCAGCGTGTCGGCCTCGCGGCGGGCCTGCACCCGGACCTCGGCGGCCTCGCGCTCGGCGGCGGTGCGCAGGTTGCCGGCCTCGCGCTCCGCGCTGGCCTTCATCGCGGCGGCCTCGGCGCGAGCCTTGTCCGTGATCTCACGGGCCTCGAGGCGGGCGGCGGAGAGGATGCCCTCGGACTCGCGCTTGGCCTCGTTGCGGTGGTCGTTGGCCTGCTCCTCGGCGAGCCGGAGGATCTGCTCGACGCGGGTGCCGAGCCCGGAGAGGGTGGGCCGGCTGTTCTCTTCGAGCTGCTTGTTCGTGTCGGTGAGCTTCTGCTCCAGCGCACTCATGCGCTGCTCGGCTTGGCGGAGGCGACGCTGGGCGTCGTTCATCCGCTGCTCGGCCTCGGCACGGGCCTGCTCGGACTGGGTCAGCGCGGCGGTCATCCGGCCGAGGAAGTCGTCGACCTGGTGAGTGTTGTAACCGCGCAGGCCAACGGTGAAATCTGGCTGCGAGTTCGCGTTATCGAAGAACGCGAGAGGGGAGGACTGCTGCTGGGGCATTGGGACATACTGGCAGACGCCCCAGGGTGCTTCGCAAGAGCGGTGCGGAGCTTTCGTGTCCTCTTTACATGGTCAACTCCCGCTCTCGGCGAGGCCGGACCAATGGGCGATCTTGGCAGGTCCCGGGCGGGACGGACGCCACGCAGCGTGACGCGGAAAAGGGCCACGGGGGTGCCCCCGTGGCCCTTTGTTCGATCCGGCTGGCTATCCCGCAATTGAGGTGGAAGAACAATGCCCGTTCGCCGCATTGGCCATCCGGTGCTCGTCCGTCCGGCCGGTGGCCCGGTCAGTGCCCCCGGAACCGGTTGATCGCGTCCTCGTGCCGGGCCCGCAGCTCCCCGTCGCGTACGCCCAGACCGTCCGTGGGAGCGAGGCAGCGCACCCCGACCTTGCCCTGGTGGGCGTTGCGGTGCACCTCGTACGCCGCCTGGCCGGTCTGCTCCAGGGGATAGGTGCGGGACACCGTCGGGTGCACCTTGCCCAGCGCCACCAGGCGGTTGGCCTGCCACGCCTCGTGGTAGTTGGCGAAGTGACTGCCGACGATCCGCTTGAGGTGCATCCACAGGTAGCGGTTGTCGTACTGGTGCTGGAATCCGCTGGTGGACGCGCAGGTGACGATCGTCCCGCCGCGCCGGGCCACGTAGACGCTCGCGCCGAAGGTCTCCCGGCCGGGGTGCTCGAAGACGATGTCCGGGTCCTCGCCGCCGGTCAGCTCGCGGATCCGCTCACCGAAGCGCTTCCACTCGTTCGGGTCCTGGGTCTCCTCGTCCTTCCAGAACCGGAAGCCCTCCGCCGCCCGGTCGATGACCAGCTCCGCGCCCATCCGGCGGCACAGCTCGGCCTTCTCGGGCGAGGAGACGACGCAGACCGGGATCGCGCCGCCGTTCAGTGCCATCTGGGTCGCGTAGCCGCCGAGGCCGCCGGAGGCGCCCCAGATCAACACCACGTCGCCCTGCTTCATGTTGGCCCCGTGGTGCGAGACCAGTTGCCGGTACGCGGTGGAGTTGACCAGCCCCGGGCTGGCCGCCTCCTCCCAGGTCAGGTGTCGCGGCTTGGGCATCAGCTGGTTGGCCTTGACCACGGCCAGCTCGGCCAGCCCGCCGAAGTTGGTCTCGAAGCCCCAGATCCGCTGCTGCGGGTCGAGCATGGTGTCGTCGTGCCCGGCCGCGTCCTCCAGCTCGACGGAGAGGCAGTGCGCCACGACCTCGTCGCCGGCCGCCCACCGCGTCACCCCCGGCCCGGTGCGCAGGACCACGCCGGCCGCGTCCGAGCCGACCACGTGGTACGGCAGGTCGTGCCGGCGGGTCAGCTCGGAGACCCGGCCGTAGCGCTGGAGGAACTTGAAGGTGGACACCGGCTCGAAGATGCTGGTCCACACGGTGTTGTAGTTGATCGCGCTGGCCATCACCGCGACCAGCGCCTCGCCCGGCGCAAGCTCCGGCGTCGGCACCTCCTGCACGTGCAGCGCCTTGCGGGGGTCCTTGTCCCGGGTGGCCATGCCGTCGAACATCCGGGCCTCCTCGGCGCGGACGACGACACCCCGGTAACTCTCCGGTACGGGCAGCCCGGCGACACCGGCCAGCTCGCGGTCCGGATCGCTCGATTCCTCCGCCGCCATGATTGCTTCGAGGATGTCCTGCACGGTGACCTCCGGTTCGTCCGCACCCGCACGGGCCCGGGTGCTGCCATCGTCGGCGCCGGTGGGCACGACCGCCATGTCGGCATTCGACACATCCGGCACCGGTCGCGCTCCTGTGGGCCGGGACGTTACTGAACGGTAGCTAAAGCCGGAAGTCCTCTGTGAAAAACTGCATCGACCGATGCGTGAAGGTGTCCGACCACCCCGCCAACCGCGCACTGTCGTGCTTGCGGGGCCGCTCTCGGGGCCTCACTCGGTCCGTGGGGGCAACAACATCAGGGATGTAGTTGCCTCGCGGGACGGCGGAGGCCACTACATCCCTGATGTTGTGCGGATCTCGCGGCGCCGCGCGGCGTCCGCGGCGCGGGCGGTGCGGCGTTCGGCGGGTCAGCGCGTGGCAGCGGGTTCGACGAGTTCGACCAGGACGCCTCCGGCGTCCTTCGGGTGCACGAAGTTGATCCGGGAGTCGGCGGTGCCGCGCCGTGGGGCGTCGTAGAGCAGTCGCATCCCCCGCGCCCGCAACGCCGCGCAGGCCACGTCGATGTCCACCACGGTGTACGCGACCTGCTGCACGCCCGGCCCGTTGCGGTCCAGGAACTTCGCGATCGTCGACTCCGGGGTGAGCGGGGCGAGCAACTGCACGCAGCCGCCCTCGGCGGTCGGGCCGACGGCCAGCATCGCTTCCCGAACGCCCTGCTCGGCGTTGGTCTCGGTGTGTACGCAGCGCATCCCGAACGTCCGCTGGTAGAAGTCGATCGCGGCGTCCAGGTCGGCCACGGCGATCCCGACGTGGTCAATCTTGCGAAGCCCGATGTCTGTGACGTAGTCCGCACCGGGCTCGGCGGGGGAGTTCTCAGCCATGGCGCTAGTCTGACCGAACAATCGTTAAGGCGTACAGCTCGGCACCCCCCTCGGAGGCAGGCATGGCTTCGGTGATCGTCAGCGGCGCGCGGACCCCGATGGGGCGGCTGCTGGGCAACCTCAAGGACCTCCCGGCCACGAAGCTCGGCGGGATCGCGATCAAGGCGGCGCTGGAGCGGGCCGGGGTCAGCCCGGACCAGGTCCAGTACGTGATCATGGGGCAGGTGCTCCAGGCCGGTGCCGGTCAGATTCCGGCGCGGCAGGCGGCGGTCGAGGCCGGCGTGCCGATGTCGGTGCCGGCGCTGACCATCAACAAGGTCTGTCTCTCCGGCCTGGACGCGATCGCCCTGGCCGACCAGCTGATCCGGGCCGGCGAGTTCGACATCGTGGTGGCCGGCGGCATGGAGTCGATGACCAACGCCCCGCACCTGCTGCTGGGCCAGCGCTCCGGTTACAAGTACGGCGACGTGGTGGTCAAGGACCACATGGCGCACGACGGGCTCAGCGACGCCTGGGACTGCTGCTCGATGGGCGAGTCGACCGAGCGGCTCGGCGCCCGGCACGGCATCTCCCGCGAGGAGCAGGACGCCTTCGCCGCGGCCAGCCACCAGCGGGCCGCCGCCGCGCAGAAGAACGGCCACTTCGCCGACGAGATCACCCCCGTGGTGATCCCGCAGCGCAAGGGTGACCCGCTGGTGATCAGCGAGGACGAGGGGATCCGCCCGGACACGACCGTCGAGTCGCTGGCCAAGCTGCGTCCCGCGTTCGCCAAGGACGGCACGATCACCGCGGGCAGCTCGTCACCGATCTCCGACGGCGCCGCCGCGGTGGTCGTGATGAGCAAGGCCAAGGCGAAGGAGCTGGGGCTCACCTGGCTGGCGGAGATCGGCGCCCACGGCAACGTGGCGGGCCCGGACAACTCGCTGCACTCGCAGCCGTCCAACGCGATCAACCACGCCCTGAAGAAGGGCGGCCTGAGCGTGGCGGACCTGGACCTCATCGAGATCAACGAGGCGTTCGCCCAGGTCGGCGTGCAGTCCACCCGTGACCTCGGCATCGACCCCGACCGGGTCAACGTCAACGGCGGCGCTATCGCGCTGGGTCACCCGATCGGGATGTCCGGCGCCCGGCTGGTGCTCACCCTCGCGCTGGAGCTGAAGCGACGTGGCGGCGGCACCGGTGCGGCGGCGCTCTGCGGCGGCGGTGGCCAGGGCGACGCGCTGATCATCCACGTACCGGGAAACGCAGCGGCCGACCAGTGAGCGAAACGGTCGAGCACGTTCCGGCGTCGGGCACCTCGTCGGTGCGCCGGAGCCGGGACGTACCGCTGCTGGTCGAGCGGGCCCGCGCGGGTGACCCCCGCGCGGTGGCCCGGCTGATCACGCTGGTGGAGAACGGCGACGAGCTGCTGCCGGCGATCGCCGCCGCGCTGGCGCCGTACGCCGGGCAGGCACAGGTGGTGGGGCTGACCGGTTCACCCGGGGTGGGCAAGTCGACCACCACGAACGAGCTGGTCCGTGCGCTGCGGGCGCGCGGGCACCGCGTCGGCGTGCTGGCGGTCGACCCGTCCAGCCCGTTCACGGGCGGCGCGATCCTCGGCGACCGGGTGCGGATGCAGGACCACGCCACCGACCCGGGCGTCTACATCCGGTCCATGTCCAGCCGGGGACACCTGGGCGGGCTGGCCGCGGCGACTCCGCAGGCGGTTCGGGTGCTGGAGGGCGCCGGCTGCGACGTGGTGCTGGTCGAGACCGTCGGCGTCGGGCAGGCCGAGGTGGAGGTCGCCTCGCTGGCGGACACCACGCTGGTGCTGCTCGCCCCCGGCATGGGCGACGCGATCCAGGCGGTCAAGGCCGGCATCCTGGAGATCGCCGACGTCTTCGTGGTCAACAAGGCCGACCGGGACGGCGTCGACGCCACGGTCCGCGACATCCAGGGCATGATCGCCCTCGGTGAACGCGGCCCGGGGCAGTGGCGGCCGCAGGTCGTCCGGGCGATCGCCGCGCGGGGCGAGGGCATCGACGACATCGCCGCGGCGATCGACAAGCACCGCGGCTGGCTGGTGGAGCACGGCGAGCTGCGCCGGCGCCAGGAGGCGCGGGCCGCCGCCGAGATCGAGGCCATCGCGCTCGGCGTGCTCCGTGCGCGGATCGGTTCACTACGCGACGGTACGGAGCTGCAGACCCTGGCCACCAAGGTCGCCGAAGGCGCCCAGGACCCCTACGCGGCAGCAGACACCCTGCTGGCCCAGCTCGCCCGCTGACCCCCGACCGCCACGCCCATCCAGGGCTCGTCGTCGTCAGTGGGTCTCCACAAGCGACGATAGTGCCTAGATCCACGAGGCAGTAGGCTCGCGGACGCGCGGGTGGCTCGCGTGCGGCCGGAGGCCGGCAGGCGTTGGTGAGGGCGGGGAGCGGGACGTGAGCGACGAGGCGACGCGGGAGCTGAGCACGGTGTCGGCGGTGGCCGGCGGGACGACGCAGGTCTCCGACGAGGTGATCGAGAAGATCGCCGTGGCGGCGGCTCGGGCGGTGCCCGGGGTGGCCGAACTCGGTGGGGACGTCGCCCGCTTCTTCAACTCGGTCCTGGACAGGGTCGGGTTGGACCAGGTGGGCGACGCGCGGCGGGGCTGCTCGGCCCACGTGACCGGGGACGCCGCCGTGGTCAACCTGGTGCTGGTGATCCAGGCCGGCCAGCCGGTGCCGGAGGTGACCGGCCAGGTGCGGGCCCGGGTCACCGAGGCGGTCGAGGCGTACGGGCTGCGGGTCGACGAGGTCAACATCCGGGTCGACGACGTGCAGATCGACGGGCCGGCGACGCCGGCCGGCTGAGCGGTCGGCCCAGCTCAGGTTACCCGCCGGTACGGCGTGACTTAGCGATCGTTCAGGCCAGGGCTCTACACTCGACGTGCAGTCGAGGACCCGAGGAGGAGCCCTGCGCATGGACGCCGACGAGATCGCCGCCGGACGGGCACGCTGGCAGGCCCGGTACGACTCCGCGCGCAAGCGGGACGCGGACTTCACCACGCTCTCCGGGATGCCGGTCGACCCGGTCTACGGACCACCGGAGGGTGCCGCGTACCCGGGTTTCGAGCGGATCGGTTGGCCGGGCGAGTACCCGTACACCCGGGGTCTGCACCCGACCGGCTACCGCGGGCGGACCTGGACGATCCGGCAGTTCGCCGGCTTCGGCAACGCCCAGCAGACCAACGAGCGCTACAAGATGATCCTCGGCGCCGGCGGCGGCGGGCTCTCGGTCGCCTTCGACATGCCGACGCTGATGGGCCGCGACTCGGACGACCCGCAGGCGCTGGGCGAGGTCGGCCACTGCGGCGTCGCCATCGACACCGCCACCGACATGGAGGCGCTGTTCGACGGCATCGACCTGGCCGGCGTCACCACGTCGATGACCATCTCCGGCCCGGCCGTGCCGGTGTTCTGCATGTACCTGGTCGCCGCCGAGCGGCAGGGCGCCGACCTGTCCAAGCTGGACGGCACGCTGCAGACGGACATCTTCAAGGAGTACATCGCGCAGAAGGAGTGGCTCTTCGACCCCGAGCCGCACCTGCGCCTGATCGGCGACCTGATGGAGTACTGCGCCGGGGAGATCCCGCGCTACAAGCCGCTGTCGGTCTCCGGCTACCACATCCGCGAGGCCGGCTCGACCGCCGCGCAGGAGCTGGCGTACACCCTGGCCGACGGGTTCGGCTACGTCGAGCTGGGGCTGAGCCGTGGGCTGGACGTCAACGTCTTCGCCCCCGGGCTGAGCTTCTTCTTCGACTCGCACCTCGACTTCTTCGAGGAGATCGCCAAGTTCCGTGCCGCCCGCCGGATCTGGGCCCGCTGGCTGCGCGACGTCTACGGCGCCACCAGCGAGAAGGCCCTCTGGCTGCGGTTCCACACGCAGACCGCCGGGGTGTCGCTGACCGCCCAGCAGCCGGTCAACAACGTCGTACGCACCGCCGTGGAGGCACTGGCCGCGGTGCTCGGCGGGACCAACTCGCTGCACACCAACGCGCTGGACGAGACCCTGGCGCTGCCCACCGACGAGTCCGCCGAGATCGCCCTGCGTACCCAGCAGGTGCTGATGGAGGAGACCGGCGTGGTCAACGTGGCCGACCCGCTCGGCGGCTCCTGGTACGTCGAGGCGCTCACCGACAAGATCGAGGCCGAGGCGGAGGAGATCTTCGCCCGGATCCGGCAGCTCGGCGGGGAGGGCCCGCACCAGATCGGCCCGATGACCTCCGGCATCCTGCGCGGTATCGAGGACGGCTGGTTCACCGGGCACATCGCCGAGTCGGCCTTCGTCTACCAGCAGGCCCTCGAAAAGGGCGACAAGAAGATCGTCGGCGTCAACTGCCACACCGGCACGGTCGCCAAGGAGCTGGAGATCCTGCGCATCTCGCACGAGGTGGAGCTGGAGCAGCGTCGGGTGCTCGCCGAGCGCAAGAACGCCCGGGACGAGTCGGCGGTCCGCGCGGCCGTCGCCCGGATGGTCGAGGTCAGCCGCACCGACGAGAACATGATCCCCGCCATGCTCGACGCGGTCCGGATGGAAGCCACCCTGGGCGAGATCTGCGACGCGCTGCGCGCCGAGTGGGGCACCTACCGGGAGCCCGCGCGCTTCTGACCCCGGAGCCCCCGTGATCCTGCACTCTCCGCCCCGGCAGACGCCGCACGCGTCGCGTCCCGGGGACACAAAGTGCATGATCACGGGGGGTCGGGGGCGTGGCGTGAGAGTTGCAACGTCGGGGTTGCGGGTGAGCTGAGATCGGGGGCTCACGTGCGAGACTAGGTAACCATGAGCGACCCACGGATCACCTCGTCGATCTTCACCCGCGGCGCGGTCGACCTCAGCACGCTGCGCGGCCCCGCACCAGCCAGTACCCGCCCCGGCACACCCCCGCAGGGCGGCCCGTCCGCAGGCACCCCCGGCGCGCCCACCGCCGGCGGTAACGCCGCCATCGTCGACGTCACCGAAGCCACCATCCAGGCCGACGTGCTCGAACGGTCGATGGCCATGCCCGTCCTCGTCTTCTTCGGCGCGGCCGGCTTCCCGGAGAGCGACGAGTTCGCCCCGGTGCTGGAGCGGCTGGCAGCCGAGAGCGGCGGCACGTGGGTGCTCGCCCGGGTCGACGTGCAGGAAAATCCGCGGATCGCCCAGATGTTCCGGGTTCAGGGCATCCCCATGGTCTACGCGGTGGTCGGCGGCCAGCCGATCGACGCCTTCTCCGGCGTGGTGCCCGAAGCGCAGCTGCGCCAGTGGATCCAGGCCGTGCTCAAGGCCGGTGGCGTGGCCGTCGCCGAGCCGGAGGACCCGCGCCTCGACGAGGCGGACGACGCGCTGATGAGCGGCGACCTGGACGCCGCCGAGCGGGCGTACCGCAAGATTCTGGCCGACTCCCCGGCGGACGTCGCCGCCGAGGCGGGCCTGGCCCAGGTCGGGGTGGCCCGCCGGGTCGCCGGCGCCGACCCGGCCGCCGCGCTGGCCGCCGCCGAGAGCGCCCCGGACGACGTGGCCGCCCAACTGCTGGCCGCCGACATCGAGGTGCTCAGCGGCATGGCCGAGCAGGCGTACGCCCGGTTGGTCGGCCTGGTCCGGCGCACCGCCGGCGAGGACCGGGAAGCGGCACGCCAGCACCTGGTCTCGCTGTTCACCATCGCAGGCCCGGACGACCCGGCGGTAGCCTCGGCGCGCCGGGCACTGGCCAGCGCCCTGTTCTGAGTTCGTAGCACGCCAGCGCGGGCCGGCGTTCCGGCCGGCCCGCCCGACCACCGAGGACGGGAGCTCATGATGCGCCGGATCGCCGTCCTCGACGCGCCGACAAATCTCGGTCTGCGGCCGCCGACGTCCACGTCGGTGCCGGGCTGCGCCAAGGCGCCCGGTGCGCTGCGGGACCACGACCTGCTGGCCCGGCTGCGCGCCCGCGACGCCGGCTGCCTGACCGCACCCCGCTACGACCCGGGCGACTGGCGGCCCGGCGACGGGGTGTGCCACGCCCGGGAGATCGCCGACTACTCGCTGGCCCTCGCCGAGCGGATCGGGTCGATCATCGACCGGGGCGAGTTTCCGGTGGTGCTCGGCGGCGACTGCTCGGTGCTGCTCGGTTCGGCGCTGGCCATGCACCGCCTCGGTGAGGCGGTCGGCGGGCGGATCGGGCTGGTCTTCGTCGACGGGCACTCCGACTTCCGGCACCCCGGCAACGCCTCCTACGTGGGCGCGGCGGCCGGCGAGGACCTGGCCCTGGTCACCGGGCGCGGGCAGGCCGACCTGGCCGCGCTGGAGGGTCGTCGACCCTACTTCCGCGACGTCGACGTGGTGGTGCTGGGCATCCGGGCGCAGGACGAGTACCGGCTCGACCTCCAGGCGGCCGGGATCACCACCCGGCCGGTGCCGGCGCTGCGCGCCGAGGGTGCCGCCCGCACCGCCCAGTGGGCGCACGAGCAGCTCGCCGACTGCGCGGGCTACTGGGTGCACATCGACGTGGACGTCCTCGACCCGGCGGTGATGCCCGCCGTGGACGCGCCGGACCCGGGCGGGATCGCCTTCGCCGAGCTGGAGATCCTGCTCGCCGGCCTGGTGGACACCCCGCACTGCCTGGGTGTCGAGCTGACCGTCTTCGACCCCGACTACGACCCGGACGGCTCGTACGCCGCCGAGATCGTCAACACGGTGGTCGCCGGGCTGGCCCCGGTCACCGCCCCGGAGGCGGTGCCGCCCCGGTTGCTGTCGGCCCGGCCGGCCCCCACCCCGCGCGGCGGCAACGGGCGGTCCGGGAGCGGTATCGGGCGTTTCGACGCACCTCGACCCGCCGCCGCTGACCCGGTCGACGCCGAGCCCTCCGGCATCCGCCGTCCAGGGGACCGGGCTCCCCTCGGTGACCCGACCCCGACCGGGGCGGAGCCGCTCGACAGCCGGGCACCGGTGCACGCGGAGCCGGTGGGCGGCGGCCCGGGCCACGAGGGCCGAACGGACCGGGAGCACGTCGCGCACATCGCGGCTCCGGTCGAGCGGGAACCGGTCGGCCCGCCCGCGTCGGCCGGCCCGGGTCTGCTGCGGCGACCGACCGCCCCGGACCCCACCGACCGCCCCAACGCCGACACGGCCTGACCCACCCGCCAGCCCCTCTCCTGGCGGCGGGCGGTCAGGTCAGCGGGCCGGCAGGGCGCGCAGGAACCGCTCGGCGATCGGCACCGCCGAGGCGGTGCTCGCGCCGCCCTTCTCCACGAAGACGGCGAACGCGACGTCACCCCGCCAGCCGACGAACCAGGCGTGGGTGTGGGCCGGGTTGTTGTCGTACTCCGCGGTGCCGGTCTTGCCGTACACCTCGCCGCCCGGCACGTCCTTGAGCGCGGTGCCGGTGCCGGTGGTGACCACCTCGCGCATCATGGTGCGCAGCGCGGCGACCGACTCCGGCTTGAGCTGCTCGCCGGCCGCGGCCGGCTTGGCCGGCGCCGGGTCGACCAGCAGTTTCGGCTGCTCGAACCGGCCCCGGGCGACCGCGGCGGTGGCGCCGGCCATGGCCAGCGGGCTGACCAGCGTGGTGCCCTGCCCGAACGAGGCGGCGGCCTGCTCGGCCGGGCTGCCACCGGTCGACACCTTGCCGGTGAAGACGTCGGTGCCGAGATCCCACTGGCCCTCCAGGCCCAGCGAGCGGCCGGCGGCGGCCAGCCCGTCGCCGCCGAGCTTCGGCGCCAACGCCGCGAACGCGGTGTTGCAGGACTTGGCGAAGTCGGTGCGGAACGGCACCGAGCCCAGCTCGAAGTTGTCCGAGTTCTTGAAGGACCGACCGTCGACGGTGAAGGTCTTCCTGCACTCCACCGGCCCGTCCAGGGTGACCGCGCCCCGGTCCAGCAGGCCCAGCGCGCTGACCATCTTGAACGTGGAACCCGGCGGCACCTGGGCGGTGAAGGCCAGGTTCTCACCGGCCGGCCCGGGGCCGTTCGCGGCGGCGAGCACGGCGCCGTCGCTGATCCGCACCGCCACCAGGGCGGAACGGCGCGGCTCCGCCCGCAGCGCGCCGTCGGCCGCGTTCTGGGCGGCCACGTCCAGCGTGGTCTTCAGCGCCTGCCCGGGCTGCGGCTCGCGGCGGAACAGTTCGGTGCCGGTGGGTGCCAGCTTGCCGTCCTCGGCGGGCCGCTCGACCACGACGGTCACCCCGGGAGCGCCGCGCAGCCGCTCGTCGTAGCGGCCCTGGAGCCCGCCGTGCCCGACCAGGTCGCCGGCGAGGTACCGGTCAGGGTGCGCGGCGAGGTCGTCGGCCTGCGCCGGGTCGACCGAGCCGAGCAGCGCCCGGGCGAACTCCCGGGTCGGGGCCAGGTCCAGCTTGTCGGAAATGAACTTGGTGCCCGGCAGGTCGTAGATCCGTGGCTTGATCTGCTGGTACGCCTCCTCGCGCAGCGTCACCACCTCGACGAACGCGCCCGGCTCGGCCTTCGACACCCGCTCGGGCAGGTCAGCCAGGTCGACCGCGGGGACCAACGCCGGGCGGATCGCCTTGAAGGCCGCGTCGAGGTCCTTGGTCAGTTTCCTGATGTCGGCGACCCCGTTGGGCTGCACGCCCACCCGGACCACCGGGCGGGGGGCCACGATCGGCTGCCCGGCGGCGTCCAGCACCGCGGCCCGGGGACCGGTGACGCGGCGCAGCGCCATCCGGTCACCCTTCGTGAGCTGTTCGTGCAGCACCCGCGGCTCCCAGACCACCTGCCACTGGTCGTCCTCGCCGTGGACGAGCCGCACCTCCCGGTCGTACGCCCAGCGGGTCTGATCGGGCAGGGTCCACTCCACGCGGATGGGCGCGGTCGCGACGTCGGCGGTGACCTTCGGCTCGCCCCGTCGGGTCAGCGCCGGCGGGGTCGCCGCCAACTCGCCGGACAGCTCCTTGATCTCGCGGGCCACGTCGGCCGCCGGCAGCCGCCTGGTGCCGGCCGCGTCGACCAGGCCGACCGCCTTGAGGTCGCCACTGCGCCAGCCGGCAAGGAAGGCGTCGACACTGCGCTGCGGCCCGTCATCGCCGGAGCAGGCGGCCAGGAGGCCGGCGGAGAGCAGGGTCGCGGTGAGGGCGGCGACCCGCCGGCGGGTGCGGTTCGGCCGGTGGGACCGGGGGTACGACAGAGGCATGGAGCGGGTCCTTCCAATTGCGGACTGCCCTGCACGGTAGTACGCGAACGGTGTCCCCAACGTCCCGTGGTGGGCTCCGACGTGCGGAAAGGCGGACCGCGCCGGTGTGATGAACATCGCGTGGCGGGGTATCCCGCAACCGGCCAACCTCATGACCCGCAACGGGTGAAAGGACAGAGTCCCGATCCGGACGTCCGGCCGGTGGTCCGCCGACGATCGTGCAGAGCGGTAGGGCCTAGGCTTGGGCAGACTGACCCACAACGCGGTGGGTCGAGGGGAGTGGCACCGATGGACCGGCGTCCGGCGATCAAACCGGAACCCGACCTCCGGCAGGATGACTCCGGCCGGGACGACGACAGCTTCGATTCGGCGACCGACGGGGACGGCTACGGCCGACTCGACACGGGAGTGACCGGGCTGACCGGGTCGAGTATCGACACAATCTACGATCTGGGCCTGCCGACAGAGGCGTTGGCCGACGACGTGGAGGACGCCGAGCTCGACGAGCCGGTACCCAACGCGGAGCGCCTGGTGGCACAGGCCGTGGCGCTCGCCGGGGACGACCACGACGTCGCGACCCTGGTGGGGCGCTTCTGGCGGTTCGCCCCGGACGAGGAGCTGGTCGGCTTCACGGCGGAGGAGATGCTCGACGCGGCCCGGGCGCACCGGGACCTCGCCCAGCAGCGGGTGCCGGGCGAGCTCAAGCTCCGGATCCACGAACCGCACGCGGACCAGCACCACACGGTCGTCGAGATCGTCACCGACGACATGCCGTTCCTGGTCGACTCGGTGACCGCGCTGCTCAACTCGTACCACCTGGACGTGCACCTGCTGGTGCACCCGCTGGTCGTGGTCCGGCGGGAGCCGCTGGGCCGGCTCACCGAGGTCTCCGCCGATGTCGAACCGGACGACGCGATCGCCGGCGACATCATCGAGAGCTGGATGCGGATCGAGATCGATCCGGTCCGGGACGCGGAGGAACGGGAGCGGCTGCGCCGCGAGCTGCAGCGGGTGCTCACCGACGTGCGGGAGGCCGTGGAGGACTGGCCGAAGATGCGTCAGCGGGCGCTCGCGCTCGCCGACGAGCTGGCCTCGGCCCGCACCTCCGACAACCGTCCGCCGGTGCCGGAGAAGGACATCACCGACTCGGTGGAGCTGCTGCGCTGGCTCGCCCAGGACCACTTCACCTTCCTCGGCTACCGCGAGTACCGGTTGGTGGACGCCCCCGGCGGGGACAACGCGGACGTGGTCGACGGCAAGGCGCTGGAGGCGGTGCTCGGCACGGGTCTGGGCATCCTGCGCTCCGATTCGCCGGAGGCCCGGTCGCTGTCGTCGATGACGCCGGAGGCGCACGAGAAGGTGCTGGAGAAGCGCCTGCTCATCATCACGAAGGCCAATTCGCGGGCCACCGTGCACCGCTCGGCGTACCTGGACTACATCGGCTTCAAGATCTTCAACGAGGCCGGCGAGGTGATCGGCGAACGGCGGTTCCTGGGCCTGTTCTCCACCGCCGCGTACCGGACCAGCGTGCGAGAGCTGCCGGTGGTGCGCCGCAAGGTCGCCGAGGTGCTGGACCGCTCCGGCCTGAGCCGGCGCAGCCACTCCGGCAAGGACCTGCTCCAGATCCTGGAGACCTACCCGCGCGACGAGCTGTTCCAGATCAAGACCGACGACCTGTACCACGCGGTCATCGGCGTGCTGCGGATGGCCGGCCGCCGCCAGCTACGGGTCTTCCTGCGCCGGGACGCGTACGGGCGGTTCATCTCCTGCCTGATCTACCTGCCCCGGGACCGGTTCACCACGCAGAACCGGCTACGGATGCAGGACATCCTGCTGCGCGAGCTCAACGGTGTCGGGGTGGACTACACCACCCGGGTCACCGAGTCGATGCTGGCGCGGGTCCACTTCATCGTCCGCACCGACCCGACCCGGCCGCCCGGCGAGATCGACGCCGACCTGCTCGCCGAGGAGTTGGCCGACGCGACCCGGCTCTGGGACGACGACTACCGGCTGGTGCTGGAGCGCAAGCTCGGCGACGAGCAGGCCAAGCACCTCTTCGCCCGCTACGCCGACGCGTTCCCGGAGGGCTACAAGGACGGGCACACGCCGTACGAGGCCATGAAGGACCTGGCCAAGCTGGAGCTGCTGGAGGAGCCCGGCCAGCTGGAGATGCACCTGTTCCGCAAGCAGCTCGCGCCCCGCCCGGGCACCCGCGTGCCCGGAGCGGACCTGATCGAGGCGATGGACGTCCGGTTCAAGGTCTACCGGTACGGCGAGCCGATGATGCTCTCCGCCGTGCTGCCGGTGCTGCACTCGCTCGGTGTCCGGGTCGTCGACGAGCACCCGTACGAGGTGGACCGGATCGACGGTCGGGTCTACCTCTACGACTTCGGCCTGATGCTGCCCGAGGGGCACCAGGAGCTGGCCGAGGTGCGCCCGCACGTGGAGAACGCGTTCGCGGCCGCCTGGCGTGGCGAGGCCGAGGTGGACCGGTTCAACGAGCTGGTGCTGCGCGGTGGGCTCACCTGGCGGCAGGTGGTGGTGCTGCGGGCGTACGCGAAGTACCTGCGGCAGGCCGGCACAGTCTTCTCGCAGGACTACATGGAGCAGACCTTCATCGCGTACCCGAAGATCGCCGCGCTGCTGGTGGAGCTCTTCGAGACCCGGTTCGCGCCGGGCGAGCTGAGCACCGAGCAGCGTCAGCAGCGCAGCGGTGAGCTGGTGGAGACGATCCGGGGCGCCCTCGACGACGTGGCCAGCCTCGACCAGGACCGGATCCTGCGCTCGTACCTGACGCTGATCGAGGCCACCCTGCGGACCAGCTTCTACCAGAAGCGCGCCGACGGGCGGCCGAAGGCGTACGTGGCGTTCAAGCTCGACCCGCAGGCCATCCCGGACCTGCCCGCACCCCGTCCGAAGTTCGAGATCTTCGTCTACTCGCCCCGGTTCGAGGGTGTGCACCTGCGGTTCGGGCCGGTGGCCCGGGGCGGGCTGCGCTGGTCCGACCGTCGGGAGGACTTCCGCACCGAGGTGCTCGGCCTGGTCAAGGCGCAGATGGTGAAGAACACCGTCATCGTGCCGGTGGGCGCCAAGGGTGGCTTCGTGCTGAAGCAGAAGCCGGGGGACCGGGACGAGGCGGTCGCCTGCTACCAGGAGTTCGTCGGCGCGATGCTGGACGTCACCGACAACATCGTCAGCGGGCAGATCGTGCCGCCCGAGGACGTGGTCCGGCACGACGGTGACGACCCGTACCTGGTGGTGGCGGCGGACAAGGGCACCGCGACGTTCTCCGACATCGCCAACGAGATCTCCAAGGCCCACAACTTCTGGATGGGCGACGCGTTCGCCTCCGGTGGTTCGGCCGGCTACGACCACAAGAAGATGGGCATCACCGCCCGGGGCGCCTGGGAGTCGGTCAAGCGGCACTTCCGGGAGCTGGGCGTGGACACCCAGACCCAGGACTTCACCGTGGTCGGCGTCGGCGACATGTCCGGTGACGTGTTCGGTAACGGGATGCTGCTCTCGGAGCACATCCGGCTGGTGGCCGCCTTCGACCACCGGCACATCTTCCTGGACCCGGACCCGGACGCGGCCACCTCGTACGCCGAGCGCCGGCGGCTGTTCGACCTGCCCCGGTCGTCCTGGGAGGACTACAACCCGGAGCTGATCTCGGCCGGTGGCGGCATCTTCTCGCGTACCGCCAAGTCCATCCCGATCACGCCGCAGGTCCGGGCGGCGATCGGCCTGGACGAGGACGTCACGCAGCTGTCGCCGCAGGAGCTGATGAAGGCGATCGTCACCGCGCCGGTGGAGCTCTTCTGGAATGGCGGCATCGGCACCTACGTCAAGGCGTCGAGCCAGACCAACGCCGAGGTGGGGGACAAGTCCAACGACGCGATCCGGGTGGACGGGCGCAACCTGCGCTGCCGGGTGGCGGGCGAGGGCGGCAACCTGGGCTGGACCCAGCTCGGCCGGATCGAGTACGCGTTGACCGGTGGCCGGATCTACACCGACTTCATCGACAACGCGGCCGGGGTGGACACCTCCGACCACGAGGTGAACATCAAGATCCTGCTGAACACCGCGGTCGCCGACGGGGAGCTGACCACGGCCGAGCGGGACGAGCTGCTGGCCGAGATGACCGACGAGGTCGCGGAGCTGGTGCTGCGGGACAACTACGACCAGGCCCGGGCGATCAACAACGCGCAGGCGCAGGCCGCCTCGCTGCTCCCGGTGCACCGCCGGATGATCAATGATCTGGAGCGCTCCGGTGCGCTGGACCGGGCGCTTGAGGCGCTGCCGCCGGACGAGGAACTGGCGGTCCGCAGCGAGTCCGGGCTGACCGCGCCGGAGTTCGCGGTGCTCCTCGCGTACGTGAAGATCGTCCTGGAACGGGAGATCCTCACCGAAGGGCTGGCCGACGAGGAGTGGACGACCGAGGTTCTGGTCAACTACTTCCCGACCCCGATGCGCGAGCGGTTCGCCGACCGGATGGGCCGGCACCGGCTGCGCCGGGACATCGTCACCACGGTGCTGGTCAACGAGGCGATCAACCGGGGCGGCATCTCGTTCGTCTTCCGGGTGGTCGAGGAGACCGCGGCCAGCGCGGCCGACGTCATCCGGGCGTACGTGGTGGTCAGCGAGGTGTTCGGGCTGCGTGACCTGTGGGACGCGGTCGAGGCGCTGGACAACAAGGTCGCACCGGAACTGCAGACCAGCGTCTACCTGGACACGCGACGCCTGCTCGACCGCGCGGTGCGGTGGCTGGTGTCCAACCGGCGCTCGCCGATCGACGTACCGGGCGAGATCGCCCGGCTGCGCGACGGGGTGGCCCGGCTGCTGCCGGGGCTGGAGGAGCTGTTCTACGGCACCGAGCGGCAGGGCATCGTGGCGCACATCGACTCGATGACCGAGCGTGGGTTGCCCCGGGAGCTGGCGGAGCGCGCCACCCGGCTCATGTACAGCTTCGGCCTGATGGACGTGGTGGAGACCGCGACCCGCAGCGGGCGGGACGTCAGCGAGGTGGCGTCGGTCTACTTCGTGCTGTCCGACCTGTTCCGGGTGGACTCGCTGCTGTCGAAGATCTCCCTGCTGCCGCGGGAGGACCGCTGGCAGACGCTGGCCCGGATGGCGCTGCGCTACGACCTGTACGCCGCGCTGGCCGCGCTCACCGCGGAGGTGCTCGACTCGACCCCGGACGACCTGCCGCCGCACGAGCGGGTGCAGCAGTGGGAGCAGTCGAACGCCACCTCGATCCACCGTGCCCGCCGGGCGATGGGGGAGTTCGACGAGTCGCGGGCGGATCTCGCCGCCCTGTCCGTGCTGCTGCGCCAGATCCGCACCCTGGTGCGGACCTCCGCCGCGGCCTGAGTCGGTACGCCGGACGCGGTCCGGCCGGTCGGGGTCACACCCGACCGGCCGGGCCGCGTTCGTTCTGCCGGGTCACTCCACCAGGGTGGCGAAGACGACCACGTTGTCCGGGTAGCTCCGGACGGTCTCGTCGAACTGACCGCCGCAGGTCACCACGCGCAGACCGGGCCGGTCGTTCGGCCCGTACACCAACTCGGTGGGGAAGGCCGTCTTCGGGTACGACTTCACCGAGTCGACCCGGAAGGTAACCGGCTGACCGTCGGCCCGCCGCACCGTGACCGTGTCGCCCGGGACGAGGGAGCCGAGGTCGAAGAAGACGGCCGGGCCGAGCTTCGCCGAGTCCACGTGCCCGACGATGACCGCGTTACCGGTCTCGCCGGGGCTCGCCCCCGGCTCGTACCAGCCGGCCTGGTCGGCCTTCTCCAGCGGGGGGACCTGGACGGTGCCGTCCGGGTTGGTGCCCAGCGACATGATCGTCGCGTTGACGCCGATCCGGGGGATCTCGATGCTGGTCGGCGCGGAGCGGGCCAGTCCGGCGGGAACGTCTCCCTCCCCGACGGGCTGCCCCTGCACCGACGGGACGTCGGCGTCGGTGGCCGCCGGGCCGGTGACCTCGGGACCGGCCTGGGCCTGCGGCTGCGGCGGACGGGGGGCGGGCGGGGTCTTCAGCGAGGCGCCGATCATGCCGGCGCCGACCATGGCCAGGGTGACGACGACGACCGCGCCGGCGGCGCGCCACGGTTTCCCGTGACGGCCGCCGGCCGGTGTCGTCGTCACGTCAGACGAGCGAACCATCGGTCCGCCGACGACGCATCAGCACGATCCCACCCAGCGCGGCAGCGCCGAGCAGGCTCGCCCCACCGGTGGCCAGGCCACGGTCGGTGCCGGTGCTGGCGCCACCGTCACCACCGTCGACCCCGCCGCGGGGCAGGACGACGAGCTCACCCTCGCCGCACGAGCCCTTGAGCTCGTAGCGACCCGGACGGGCGTCCTTGTCGACCTTGGCCTCGCCGTAGTAGACGAACTCCCGCTCGCGGTCCCCGCGGTCACCGCGGTCCCCGCGGTCCTCGTCCCGGTCGTCCTTGCCGTAGCCACCACGGTCCTCGTCGCCGTAGTCGCTGTGGTCGTCCTTGCCGTAGCCGCGCTCGTCGGAGCCGTACTCCTCGTGGTCCTTGGAGTCGCGGCCGTTGTCCGAGCCGTACTCGGAGCCGTTGTCCTTGGACTCCCAGCCCTTGTCCGAGCCGTACTCGTCGGAGCCGCGCTCGTCGGAGCCGTACTCCTCGTGGTCCTTGGAGTCGCGGCCGTTGTCCGAGCCGTACTCGGAGCCGTTGTCCTTGGACTCCCAGTCCTTCTTGTCTTCGTCCTTGGACTCCCACTCCTTCTTGTCGCGGTTGTCCTCGGCGTCCTGGCCGTGCTCCTCGCCCTTCCAGTCCTTGCTGCCCTCGTCGCCGTAGGCGTCGGCGGCAGCGCCGCCGCCCTGGCCGCCCGGCTGGTCCTTGCCGTTCTCGTCCTTGCCGTTGTCGTCCTTGCCGTGCTCGTCCTTGCCGTTGTTGTCCTTGCCCTCGTGGTCCTTGCCGTTGTCGTCCTTGCCGTGCTCGTCCTTGCCGTTGTTGTCCTTGCCCTCGTGGTCCTTGCCGTTCTCGTCCTTGCCGTGCTCGTCCTTGCCGTTGTTGTCCTTGCCCTCGTGGTCCTTGCCGTTCTCGTCCTTGCCGTGCTCGTCCTTGCCGTTGTCGTCGTGGCCGGAGTTGTCCTCCTCGCGCCACTCGCCGCGGTCGTCACCCCGGTCGTCATGGACGGGCTTGAGCTTGACCTTGCCGGTGACCTTGGACCACACGAAGGCGTGTTCCTGTCGATCCGGGCAGATCTCGAGGAGCTTGACCTCGTCGCCGGCCTTCACGACGTGCGGCTTGGCGAACACCTTGCCGTCGCGGTCCCTGCCGTCGTCGTGGTGACCGTCGGCGAACGCGATTCCCGGCGCGAACACCAGGAGCGAAGCGCCCCCGAGCGCGGCCCCCGCAACGACCTTCCCGAGCATCTTCTTAGCCATGACCTGCGTCACTCCATCCCTGTTGTCCTGAGCCCGGCGACAACCGAGCTAAGACCGACGTTAGACCGTTTCATGACCTATGAAGGGAAAGATTCGTGTTTTGACCTTTACTGTTGGTAAGCGGCGAAGAGGTACTACGCGGCTTTCGCAGCGCTCGGCGCCGTCTCAGGCCGTGACAGCCCGTTGCGTGCGGCGCACGTCGTTCGGCTGCGGCCGTGCCTGCTGGACGTGCTCATCCGGAAGGGATGGGTAAGCGCCCGACTCGTGCGACTCGGGTGGCCTCGGCGGTATCGTCCGAACTCGGGCAAGGGGGCATCGCCCTCCCGAACGCATCGACCCATTGCCATGGAAGCGCTCCCATGCAAGAATCGGCGCACGCGGTTCGGGGAGCCACACCGCGCAGGCAGGGAGTCGAGGGCATCCGGTTCACCGGACGACATCCCGCCGCCGACCGGCTGTGCGCCGGCCGATCACCACCACCACCGCCCGTCCGGGTCGGGCACCCCCCGAAGAATCCCGTATGGCGCCGGCGGCCGTCCGAGTAGGACGCCCACCGGGCCGTCTCGCCGGGCCGTACGCGAGCCCGGTCTCGCCCAAGGAGATCAGTGGCATGAATGTGTGGAGAAGGCTGTCCGGCCAACGCCGGGCCCTCGCGCTCGCCGGCGCGGGCGCCCTGGTCGCCGGCGGGTTGGTGACCATCCCGGTCACCGTGGCGCATGCCGCGACGCAGTGCGACGTCGCTTACTCGACGAACGACTGGCCCGGTGGCTTCACCGCGAGCATCACCCTCAAGAACCTCGGCGACCCGGTCAACGGCTGGAGCCTCGGCTGGACCTTCCCGAACTCCGGCCAGCGGGTGCAGCAGGGCTGGTCGGCCGAGTTCACCCAGTCCGGCAGCCAGGTCACCGCGCGCAACCTGCCCTACAACGGCAGCCTGGCCACCGGTGCGTCGATCAGCCTCGGCTTCAACGGCGCGTGGAGCGGCAGCAACCCCAAGCCGACGTCGTTCACCCTCAACGGGGTGACCTGTAACGGCGGCACGACGACGCCGCCGACCACCCCGCCGCCCACCACGCCACCGCCGACGACGCCGCCGCCCACCGGTAGCAAGGTGGACAACCCGTACGCCGGGGTCCGGGGATACGTGAACCCCGAGTGGAAGGCCAAGGCGGACGCCGAGCCGGGCGGCAGCCGGATCTCCAGCAACCCGACCGCCGTCTGGCTGGACCGGATCGCCGCCATCAACGGCACCCCGGACAGCAGCTCCAACGGCGCCTTCGGGGTGCGTCAGCACCTGGACGAGGCGCTGCGCCAGGGTGCGGGCTACATCCAGTTCGTGATCTACAACCTGCCCGGACGGGACTGCGCCGCGCTCGCGTCCAACGGTGAGCTGGGCCCGAACGACCTACCCCGGTACAAGGCCGAGTACATCGACCCGATCGCCGCGATCCAGGGTGAGTCGAAGTACAGCAGCCTGCGGATCATCAACATCATCGAGATCGACTCGCTGCCGAACCTGGTGACCAACACCTCCGGGCAGGCCGGCGGCACGGCGATGTGTGACACCGTCAAGGCCAACGGCGCGTACGTCAACGGCGTCGGCTACGCCCTGGCCAAGTTGGGCGCGCTCGGCAACGTCTACAACTACATCGACGCCGCGCACCACGGGTGGATCGGCTGGGACACCAACTTCGGCCCCACCGCCGACATGCTCAAGAGCGCCGCGGTCGCCTCCGGCAGCACGGTGAACAACGTGCACGGGTTCATCGTCAACACGGCGAACTACTCGGCGCTGCGCGAGCCGTACATCAAGATCACTGACAACGTGAACGGCCAGACGGTGCGGCAGTCCAAGTGGATCGACTGGAACTTCTACGTCGACGAACTGTCCTTCGCCCAGGCGTTCCGCGACAAGCTGGTCCAGGTCGGCTTCAACTCCGGCATCGGCATGCTGATCGACACCTCCCGCAACGGCTGGGGCGGCTCCGCGCGGCCCACCGGGCCGGGCGCGACGACCAGCGTGGACACCTACGTCAATGGCGGCCGCATCGACCGTCGGATCCACGCCGGCAACTGGTGCAACCAGGCCGGCGCCGGCCTCGGTGAGCGGCCCCGGGCGAACCCGGAGCCGGGCATCGACGCGTACGTGTGGGTGAAGCCCCCGGGTGAGTCGGACGGCTCCAGCGAGCTGATCCCGAACGACGAGGGCAAGGGCTTCGACCGGATGTGCGACCCGACCTACACCGGCAACCCGCGCAACGGCAACAGCGCGACGGGTGCCCTGCCGAACGCGCCGATCTCCGGTGCGTGGTTCTCGGCGCAGTTCCAGGAGCTGATGCGCAACGCGTACCCGGCTCTCTGACCGGGGCGCTCCCGCACCACCCGCCGTCGGCAGTAGGTGAGGCACTGCCGGCGGCAGGTCCCCCGGGTCCCCGGTCCGACCGTCACGGTCGGGCCGGGGACCCACCCTGGTGCCCCGTGATCAGGGCACGGTGCGTTCGATCGCCGCCCGGCCGTGCTCGGCGAGGTCGCGGCGGGCCTTGTCCAGGTTCTCCGGGGTGAGGTCCTGCCCTCGGGCCATCACCAGGTCCTCCGGCTCCCAGGGCTGCTCCGCCCCGGTGCGGATGTTGTCCCCGCCGGCGCCGGTACCCGTCCCGGTCGCGCCGGTGCCGGCACCGTACGGGTCACCGATCAGGTCGTCGGTGTCCGGCGCGAGATCGCCGGGCCGGTCGCGGGGCTCGGTGAAGGCCGGGGTGTCCCGGTCGGGGCCGCCCCCGGTCCGCAGCTGCGCGACTGTGCTGTCGTCGTCCACCGCGGAGGCCACCTCCTGGCTCTCCTCCAGCGGCGGTCGGCGCTCGCGATCGGTCATGGTGCTGCCTCCTGTGTCCGACACGTTGCCTGATCCCCCTCGCGTACCCCCTGCGGCGGCGGCCATGCACGGCGCCGGCGGGGACCCGAGCGGCCGCGCGCCGACCACCCTCCCGGGGCGGCCGGCGCGCACGGCGGTCGGTCAGGTGCCGGGTTGCTTCTCGTTGGGCGCCGGCGGTTCGGCCGGGCGCAGCCACTGCCAGAGCAGCATGAACAGACCGAAGGCGAGCATCACCAGCCCGGCCCACAGGTTGATCCGAACGCCCTCGGCCTTGTCGATCTCCGCACGGCTGTCGAAGACGCCGATCAGCGCCACGATGACGCCGTACGCCACGAAGAGCCCACCGATCACCCGGCGGATGTCGAACAGCCTCGCGGCGGCGGAGCGGCGCTGCTCCTCCTGCGTCTCGTCGATCAGCGGGTCCTGTGCCGGCTGGCCGTCGTTGCTCATCTGCCGAACCCCTTTCCTAGAAGACCGGGATGTAGAACAGGGCGGCCAGCGCGACCGCGATCACGCCGAGCAGCACGGGGGAGCGGTACCAGACGGCGTCACCGGCGAGCACGTCGCCCTTCAGGTCGACACCGCCCATGCCGTAGACCAGCCCGCGCAGTTCCTCGTCGCGTTTCGGTGCCGTGAGCGGGGTGAGGATCGCGGCGACCACCACCGCCGTGGCGAACGCGAGGCCGGCACCCCAGAAGCTCTCCTCCAGGTCGGAGTTGAAGTGGACCACCCCGCCCTTGTAGAGCAGGTAGAGGCTCAGCGACACGAGGGTGCCCAGCAGCAGCGACCAGAAGCCGGCCAGCGCGGTCATCCGCTTCCAGAACATGCCGATGATGAACGTGGCGAACAGCGGCGCGTTGAAGACGGAGAAGAGCGCCTGGATGTAGTTCATGATGTTGCTGAACCCGGACGCGATGAACGCGGTGCCGATGCCGACCACCACAGCCGCGACCGTCGCCCACCGGCCGATCCGCAGGTAGTACTCGTCCGAGCGGTCGCGGCGGATGTACGCCTGCCAGATGTCGTAGGTGAAGACGGTGTTGAAGCCGCTCACGTTGGCCGCCATGCCCGCCATGAACGAGGCGAGCAGGCCGGTGACCGCCACGCCGAGCACACCGTTAGGGAGCAGGTCACGCATCAGCAGCGGGATCGCGTTGTTGTACTGGAGGTCGCCGCTCTCCGCGCCGAGGCCCTTCACCGTCACCAGGGCCACCAGGCCGGGGATGACCGTGACCAGGGGGATGAACAGCTTCGGGTACGCGGCGATGATCGGCGTACGCCGGGCGGCGCTCATGTTCTTGGCCGACAGCGCCCGCTGCACCTCGGCGAAGTTCGTCGTCCAGTAGCCGAAGGAGAGCACGAAGCCCAGCCCGAAGACGATGCCCAGCCAGTGCGCGCCCAGCGGGTTGGCGGTGGTGCCGGTGTTCTCCCAGGCGTGCAGACCCGCCTCACCGAGCTTCGAGTCGCGGACCGCGTCCATCAGCCCGTTCACCCCGCCGACCTTGACCAGGCCGATCACGGTGACCGGGATGAGGCCGGCCAGGATGACGAAGAACTGGAGCACCTCGTTGTAGATCGCCCCGGACAGACCGCCGATGGTGATGTACGCCAGGACGATCGCCGCGCCGACCACGATCGCGGTCCAGAGCGGCCAGCCGAGCAGTGCCTGCATCACCAGGGCCAGCGCGTAGAGGTTCACCCCGGCGATCAGCACCTGCGCGACGGCGAAGCTGAGCGCGTTCAGCAGGTGGGTGGGGCGGTTGAACCGCAGCCGCAGGTACTCCGGCACGCTGCGGACCTTGGAGCCGTAGTAGAAGGGCATCATCACGATGCCCAGGAAGACCATCGCCGGCACCGCGCCGATCCAGTAGTAGTGGACCGTCATCACGCCGTACTGGGCGCCGTTCGCGGCCATCCCGATGATCTCCAACGCGCCCAGGTTGGCCGAGACGAAGGCGAGACCGGTCACCCAGGCCGGCAGGGACCGGCCGGAGAGGAAGAAGTCCACGCTGGTCCGGATCGCCCGGCGGGCCGCGAAGCCGACCCCGAGGACGGTGACGAAATAGAGGGCCAGGATGAGGTAGTCCAGGCCGTTCATGTCGAGCCGGAGACCGCCGCCGTCTTCCATCCCGCCACCCCTCGTCCGCCGCCCGTGTCGGTTACGCGGGCGGCGTATTACCCCGCGCGGGTGGTTTCACGCCTCCGTGTCGCCTCCGGCGTGTTGTGGGCTGCTCGGGCCTTCTCGTCCGGCTTCGGTCCGCGACGAGAGGGCGCCCCGGCCGACCGGCCGGGGCGCCCCGTTGGTGCCGTCGCTCAGCGACCCAGCACGCGGTCCAGGAAGTCCCGGTAGCGGCGCACCGCCACCCGCAACTGCTCGGTGTCCGACGAGCCGGCGTCCTGCCACCCGCCGAGCGTGGTCTTCTGCGCCGCCAGCGCGGAGGCGAGTGCCTGGATGGCCTCCTCCACCAGCGCCTGTGCCTCACCGGCGGCGGCGTGCGGATCGTCCACGAAGCGCAGCTGCACGTCGCGCCAGCGGTCCCGGAACGCCTGTGCCGTGTCGGCGTCGAGCAGCGTGGCCGGCTCGGCCGCCACGGTCGACCCGGTCGGTAGCGCGGTCCCCGCGGAGTGCAGCGAGGTGCCGGAGGCCCGTCCGGCGAGCGCCGGGTCGGCGTCCGGCGAGACCGCGTCCGGGTCGACCATCTCCGGCGCGGCGCTGCCGTAGGCGGGCGCGGCCGGATCGGTACCCCGGTTGTCGTCGGTGTCGGTGTCGGTGTCGCGGCGGTGCAGCTCGGCCGTCGGATCGGCGCGCAGGCCCTCCCGCTCGCCGTCCTCGGCGCCGTCGCCCGGCGTGGCGGTCCGCTCGGCCCGGGGGTCCGGCTGGTCCTCGGGGCGCGGGCTGGCCAGCGCGGACGCCGCCACCGCGTCGGCCACGGTGGTGGCGCCGAACACGGTCGGCAGCGGCCCCGGCTCGTGGAACTCTCCCTCCTCGGCACGCTCGGCGGCCCTGTCGTCCCGACGGTCGTCCCGTCGGCCGGGGCCGTCGGTGCGCTCGTCGGCGAGGGACGGATCGTCGAAGGTGCCCCGGTCGTCCAGGACGTCCTCGGGCACGTCCGGGTGGCCGGCGGCCCGGTCACCGGTCGGGGGAACCGGAACCGGTGCGGACCGGACGGCCTCCGGATGGTCGTTGCTCACCTGCTGCTCTTCCTGGCGCATCGGTGGCCTCCTCAGCGGCTCGTGGCGTCGTGCGGGGTGTCCGGGTGGCGCTGTTCCGGCGTGCGGTGGCCGACCGGCTCCTCGCCGAGCAGGTCGGCGAAGAGTGCCCGGTAGTGCACGACCGCCTGGCGCAGTTCCTCGGTCGTGGCCTCGCCCCGGGAGTTGCGCAGGTGGATCTCGTGCGCGTCCCGGTAGTGGGTCAGCGTGCGGGCGTGCTCGACGGAGAGGTGGGCGGTCTGGTCGGAGAAGTCCCCGGTCGGGTAGCCCCGCTCCTCGACGAGTCGGGTGACCAGTTCGTCGGCGTCACCCACGGTCTCGCTCGGCGAGTCGATGAAGCGGACCTGAAGTTCCTCCCAGGCGGCGGCGTAGCGGGCCCGGGACTCCGGGCTGAGCGCGGTGAGTGTGAGTTCGGCGTGCCGGCGTTCCCGGTCGCGCAGCTCGCGCTCCGCGGCGGACCGGCTGTCCTGCTCGGCCACCACCCGGTCGTACTCCGGCCCGAACCGGTTGCGCAGGGCGCGGCGTCGGGCGAGCGACCGGGCGGCCACGGCCAGCGCCGCGACGATCACCAGCACGACGAGCACGATGACGATTATCTGCGTGGGCGACATGGGCTCCTCCTTCGTTACCCGGTATTCCCTCCGCGTACTGATCGCCAATCCCGATCGGGGGCACTTTCCTCGCCGGGCCGCGTCCGACGTCGGGAGTTTCCTGCCCGGCGGAGCGCGATGACGAGGCACACAGCGTCACGTCCGGCTAAAACTTGACTCATTCCAGAAAACGCGCTTGGGTGGTTGGAGCCGGTCGGATCCGACGGCCCGCCCCCCGCACCGAACAGAAACACCTGGAGGAGAGCGATGAGCGACCAGGCCGAGAAGCCGATCCTCACCACCCGGCAGGGTCACCCCGTGCACAACAACCAGCAGCAGCGGACGGTCGGCTCACGTGGCCCCGCGACGCTGGAGAACTACCACTTCCTCGAGAAGATCAGCCACTTCGACCGGGAGCGGATCCCGGAGCGGGTCGTGCACGCACGGGGTTTCGTCGCGCACGGCGAGTTCGAGGCGTACGGGACGATCGGTGACAAGCCGGCGGCGACGTACACCCGCGCCAAGCTGTTCCAGACCAGGGGCAGGAAGACCCCGGTGACCATCCGGTTCTCCACCGTCATCGGCGGGCGGGACTCCTCCGAGGCAGCCCGCGACCCGCGCGGCTTCGCGGTCAAGTTCCGCACCGAGGACGGCAACTGGGACATGGTGGGCAACAACCTCCAGGTCTTCTTCATCCGCGACGCGATCAAGTTCCCCGACGTGATCCACTCGCTGAAGCCGGACCCGGTGACCTTCCGCCAGGAGCCGAACCGGATCTTCGACTTCATGTCGAACACGCCCGAGTCGATGCACATGCTGACCTGGCTCTTCTCCCCGTACGGCATCCCGAGGAACTACCGCACCATGCGCGGCTCCGGCGTGAACACCTACCGTCTGGTCAACGCGCAGGGCGAGGCTGTGCTGGTCAAGTTCCACTGGATGACCCAGCAGGGCGAGCACAACCTCACCCAGGCCGAGGCCGACGCCATCCAGGCCACCGAGCTGGGCCACGCCTCCAAGGATCTCTACGAGGCGATCGAACGCGGCGAGTACCCGCAGTGGGAGCTCAACGTGCAGATCATGAGCGACGACGAGCACCCGGAGCTGGACTTCGACCCGCTCGACGACACCAAGATCTGGCCGGAGGAGCAGTTCCCCTACCTGCCCGTCGGCATGATGACGCTCAACCGCAACATCACCGACCACCACAACGAGAACGAGCAGATCGCCTTCGGCACCGGCGTCCTGGTCGACGGCATCGACTTCTCCGACGACAAGATGCTGGTCGGCCGGACGTTCTCCTACTCGGACACCCAGCGCTACCGGGTCGGCCCGAACTACCTCCAGCTGCCGGTCAACCGGCCACGCGAGGACGTCCAGGTCAGCACCAACCAGGGCGGCGGCCAGATGTCGTACGGGGTGGACAACCGCGGCGGCAACCCGCACATCAACTTCGAGCCGTCCTCCGTCGCCGGCCTCCAGGAGGCAGACGAGTCCTACCGGGAGTACCGGCCGTTCGTCTCCGGGCAGATCATGAAGGCCCCGATCGAGCGGCAGAACAACTACTCGCAGGCCGGCCGCCGCTTCCGGGAGATGGCGGACTGGGAGCGCGACGACGTGATCCTCAACCTGACCACGCTGCTGGCCCAGTGCGACAAGCACATCCAGGAGAAGATGGTCTGGCACTTCAGCCAGTGCGACGAGACCTACGGCCGACGGGTCGCCGAGGGGCTCGGCATGTCCGCACAGGCCTGAGCCGTACCGCACCACCGCGAGCGCCCCGCCGGTCCGCCGGCGGGGCGCTCGCCGTGCCGGGCGGGGTGCATTTCGGAGCGTCGATGTCGGCGCGACGGGCGGTAGTGCAACGGCCGACGATTACGTATCCTGCCCAAGGCGCCCGCGCCGGTGCCCGGCTTCCTGGCCGGGCGCAGCCGGCCGGCGCGTTGCCCGGCGGTGCCGGCGCCCCTCCTGCCACCCCTGTACGGGCGAGGTCTGATGAGAACCCGCGACTGGCCGATCCGCTCGAAGCTGACCGCGTTGGTCGTCGCGCCGGTGACGGCGCTGCTGGCGTTATGGATCTTCGCGACCACGCTGACCTTCGGTCCCGCCCTGCACCTGCTCTCCGCCCGCACCCTGCTCTACGACCTGGGCCGCCCCGGTGAGGCCGTGGTCACCGAACTGCAACGCGAACGCCGGCTCTCGGTGGTGCAGCTCGCCGGCACCACCGACCTGCCCGCCCTGACCGAGCAACGGCAGCGCACCGACCGGGCGGTCACCGAGCTGCGCCGCCGGGTCGACGGGGACGAGTTGCGCGACGCCGCCGACGACCTGCTCGACACCCGGGTCGACCAGCTGGTCACCGCCCTGGCGGCGCTGCCGGCCGGCCGTGACTTCATCGACGACCGCAAGGTCGACCGGGCCGGCGCGATCGGCCTCTACAGCGGCATGATCTCCTCGGCCTTCCAGGCGTTCGCCGGCATGGCGAGCCTGGACGACCCCGACCTCAACCGGCAGGCGCTGGCGCTCACCGCGCTGGGCCGGTCCCGCGAGCTGCTCGGCCAGACCGACGCCCTGCTGGCCGGGGCGCTGACCGCCGGCCGGTTCGCCGAGGGGGAGCACACCCAGCTCGTGCAGGCCATCGGCAACCAGCGGTGGCTCACCGAGAGCGCGGTGGCCGACCTGCCCGAGGCCGGCCGGTCCGCGTACCAGCGGTTGACCGAGGGTGCGGCGTTCGCCCGGCTGCGCACGATGCAGGACACGCTGGTGGCGGCCAACCGCACGGGCCGGCCGCCGGTGGACGCGGCGAGCTGGCAGGCCAGCCACGACGCGGTGCAGCAGCAGCTACGTGACTTCGAGCTGGCCGAGGCCGACGGGCTCACCGACCGATCGGTGCCGATGGCCGTCCGGATCCTGGTCCGCCTCGCCGCCGCCGGGCTGCTCGGGCTCGTCGCCGTGGTGGTCTCGGTGCTGGTGGCACTGCGGGTCGGCCGCACGCTGGTCCGACGGCTCAGCGGCGTCCGCACCGCCGCTCTGGAGCTGGCCGAGCACCGGCTCCCGGACGTGGTGACCCGGCTGCGCCGCGGCGAGCAGGTCGACGTCGCACGGGAGGCGCCCCCACTGGAGTACGGCCACGACGAGATCGGCGAGGTCGGGCGGGCCTTCACCGAGGTGCAGCGCACCGCCGTCCAGGCGGCGGTCGACGAGGTGACCCTGCGCCGCGGGCTCAACGAGGTCTTCCTCAACATCGCCCGGCGCAGCCAGGGCCTGGTGCACCGGCAGTTGCACCTGCTGGACCGGATGGAGCGACGCGTCGAGGACCCGGACGAGCTGGCCGAGCTGTTCCAGGTCGACCACCTCGCCACCCGGCTGCGCCGGCACGCCGAGGACCTCGTCATCCTCGCCGGCTCCGCGCCGGGCCGGGGCTGGCGCAACCCGGTCGCGATGGTCGACCTGATCCGGGGTGCGATCTCCGAGGTCGAGGCGTACGACCGGGTTGACATCACCTCCGTGCAGCCGGCCGGTGTGCTGGGCCGGGCCGTGGGCGACGTCATCCACCTGCTCGCCGAGCTGATCGAGAACGCCACCGCCTTCTCCCCGCCGGACACCCGGGTCACCGTGACGGGGGAACCGGTGGCCAACGGCTACGCCCTGGAGATCACCGACCGGGGGCTGGGGATGTCCGTCGCGGCGCTGGAGGCGGCCAACACGCGGCTGGCCAGCTCACCCGAGTTCGACCCGGCCCAGAGCGCCCGGCTCGGCCTGTTCGTGGTTGCCCGGCTGGCCGCTCGGCACGGCGTACGGGTGCGGCTGCGCCCGTCCGGGGAGGGCGGGGTGAGCGCCGTGGCCCTCATCCCCACCGACCTGGTCACCGCCGAACCGCCGGCCGGCCCCGACCCGACCGCGCCCGGCTCCGCGCCGGTCGGCCCGGACCGGCGGCTGACCCGCACCGGCCGTCGGGCCACCGTGCCCCGACCCAGAATGGGCCGCAACCGACCGGCCACCGCCGGTGCCCGGTCCACCGGCACGCCGGCTCCGGACGCGCCCCGCCCGAACGGATCGGCCGGCGGCGGGCAGGTCGATCACGAGTCGGAGGTCACCGTGCCGATCACCGTCGAGGGGGTCGGTGGCGGTGCGACCGACCGGGTGCCGCCCGCCGGCGAGACGGCGGACGAGCTGGACGGGCTGCCCCGCCGGGTACGACGGCGTACCCCCGCCACCCGGCCCCGGTCGACCGTCACCGACACCCCGACGCCCCGATCGCCGGAGGAGGTGCGCCGGGTGATGTCGGCCCTCCAGGCGGGCACCGCCCGGGGCCGCGCCACCGTTGTGCCCCCGGCCGCTCCGGCCGCTCCGGCCGCTCCGGCCGCTCCGGCCGCCCCGGCCGCGCCCGCCAGCCCGGACGCGCCCGCCAGCCCGGACGCGCCCACCGGGTCGGCCGCCGATCCGAAGCCCGCCTCACCCGCCGCCACAACCGGACCGGCGGCGGCATCCGAACCCCTGACCGCGAGTGAGAGGGACGCCTAGTGCGGCATTCGACGAAGCAGAGCGCCGGCCTCGACTGGCTGCTCGACGAGTTGGTGGAACGGGTACCGGCCGCCCGGGAGGCGGTGGTGCTCTCCGCCGACGGGTTGCTGCTCGGCTCGTCGGCCGAGCTGGAGCGCTCCGACGCCGAACACCTCTGCGCGCTCGCCGCCGGCTTCTCCAGCCTGGCCAGGGGCGCGAGCCGGCACGTGGACGGCGGGCCGGTGAGGCAGACCGTGGTGGAGATGGAGTCGGCGTACCTCTTCGTGACCGCCGCCGGGCAGGGCGCCTGCCTGGCCGTGGTGAGCGACGCCGACGCGGACATCGGGCTGGTCGCGTACGAGATGGCGATGCTCGTGATCCGGGTGGGAGAGAACCTGACAGCGTCGCCCCGGTCGTCGGCGGGTGCCGGTGATGCGGGCTGAGCCGCCCGGGCCCCAGCACGAGTGGCTGGACGGCGAAGCCGGCCCGGTAGTGCGCCCGTACACCCTCACCGGCGGCCGGGTACGCTCCGCCGTCGATGGGTTCGACCTGGTCGCGTTCGTGCTGGCCGCTTCGGACCTCGACCCCGCGGGCGACCCGCGGCTGCTTCCGGAGCACCGGCGGCTGGTCGCGCTGGCCCGCCAACCTGTCTCGGTCGCCGAGTTGGCGGCCGAGCTGGACCTCGCGATCGGGGTGGTCCGGGTGCTGCTCGGTGACCTCCTCGCCCAGGGCCTGGTCGCGGTGCACGAGCCGCCGGCCGCCGGCCACCTTCCCGACGACGACATCCTCAAGGCGGTGGTCAGTGGACTCCGTGCGTTATGACCATGCGGGATCCGACACCAGGATCCCGCTGGCACTGAAGATCCTCATCGCCGGAGGCTTCGGGGCGGGCAAGACGACGCTGGTGAGCGCGCTCAGCGAGGTCCGGCCGTTGCAGACCGAGGAGGTGCTGACCGGCGCCGGGATCGGCACCGACGACATCTCCGGGGTGGAGGGGAAGTCGACCACCACGGTGGCGATGGACTTCGGTCGGATCACCATCAACGAGGACCTTCAGGTCTACCTGTTCGGCACGCCCGGCCAGGACCGGTTCTGGTTCCTGTGGGACGAGTTGGCCTTCGGGGCGCTCGGCGCGGTGGTGCTCGCGGACACCCGCCGGTTGGCCGACTGCTTCCCCTCCATCGACTACTTCGAGCAGCGCGGCATCCCGTTCGTGGTGGGTGTCAACTGTTTCGACGATGCCCGGCGCTTCAACCTGGAGACCGTACGCCGGGCGCTCGACCTGGACCCGGACGTGCCGATGGTGCTCTGCGACGCCCGGGACCGGCAGTCGGGCAAGATGGTGTTGATCTCTCTGGTCGAGCACGTGGCCCGGCAGCGTGGGGAGCCGGTGCCGGCCGCCTGATCCGGGCACCGCAATGGCGGTTAAGGTGCCGGCTCGGCGGGCAGGCTCTGGTTGGATCGGGGGATGCCGGCGGAGGGGTGGGACGTGAGTGGTCAGGGCGAGGTCGTCCACATCGGGGGTTACACCGCGCAGAGCGGCGGGCGGGGCAGCGGCATCGTGGCGGCCCGCCGTGACCCGGCCACCGGCGCGCTGACCCCGATCGGCACGGTGGCGGTCACCCCGTCGCCCTCCTTCCTGGTCCGGCACCCCACCCAGCCGGTGCTGTACGCGGTCAACGAGCTGACCGATGGCGAGATCAGCGCCTGGCGGGTCGGGTCGGACGGCGCGTTGGATCCGTTGGGCAGCAGCCGGTCGACCGGCGGCGCCGAGCCCTGCCACCTGGCGGTGCTGCCCGACGGCGGCCACCTGGTGGCGGCCAACTACGGCGGCGGCAGCGTCGCGGTCTTCCCGCTGGACCCGCAGGGCGTTCCGGGGGAGCGCACCGACCTGGTGGTGCACGAGGGCCACGGCCCCGACCCGGAGCGCCAGGAGCGGGCGCACACCCACATGGTCTCCCCGGGGCCGGGCCGGGAGCCGCTGCTCGCGGTCGACCTGGGCACCGACTCGGTCTACCGGTACGACCTGGACGGCGCGAGCGGGCGGCTGGTCCCCCGCGGGCCACGGATGCACACGACGCCCGGCACCGGGCCCCGGCACCTGGCCCGCCACCCGGACGGGCGGCGCTGCTACCTGGTCGGCGAGCTGGACGCCTCGGTCACCGCGTACGAGCTGTCCGACGACGGCGCGCTGCACCAGCGCGGCCGGGTCGACGCGAGCGAGCGGACCGGCCACGTCCAGCCGTCGGAGGTTGCGGTCAGCCCGGACGGCCGGTTCCTCTACGTCGCCAACCGAGGGGTGGGTACCGTCGCGGTCTTCGCGCTGGCCGGCGAGCTGCCCGAGCTGGTGGCCGAAGTGGACACCGGTGGCGAGTGGCCCCGGCACTTCGCGATGATCGGGCAGCACCTCTACGTCGCGGACGAGCGGGCGGACATGGTGCGGGTCTTCCGGCGGGACGCCGACACCGGCATCCCGGTGCCGGTCGGGGAGCCGGTGCCGGTGCCGAGCCCGACCTGTGTGCTGCCGTGAGCCGCGTAGTCGACGGGCGGGACGTGAGGGTGACGCGGATTTGACCACACCACGGGGCCGCTCCGTCACTGTCTGTCGTTAAACGGCGATCAACTGTCTCTCCTGAGTAACTTTAGTCCGAACGGTTATGGCAGGGACGGCATCTATTACGCAAGATGGTCACCGTGTCAGCAGGCCGCCATCGCATGCGTTCGAAACTCCATCTAGCAGCCGCCGCCGCGACGGCGACGGTTCTCGTCGTCACGACCGGCGTCTGGTTCGGCTACCGCGAGCTGATCCAGCCCAGCTGTTCGGGGGAGATCCGGCTCGCCGTGGCGGTCGCCTCCGAGCTCGCGCCGGCGGTTGACGCCGCCGCGTCCCAGTGGACCAAGGACGGCGCAGCGGTAGGCGGCACCTGCATCCGGGTGGACGTCTCGGCGTCCGACCCGGTCGACGTGGCCGCCGTTATGGCGGCCAAGCACGGTGCCATCCTGGCCGGGGTCGGACAGGCCAGCGGCACCGCCGTCACCCCGGACGTCTGGGTGCCGGACTCCTCGATGTGGCTGCTGCGCCTCAAGAAGGAAGCGACCGCGTTCGCTCCGACCAACGGCGCGTCCATCGCGCGCAGTCCCATCGTCGTCGCGATGCCCGAGCCGGTGGCATCTCGGTTGGGCTGGCCCAACACGAAGTTCACCTGGACCGACCTGCTCAAGCAGGTCAACAGCAGCAAGCCGTTGCGCACCGGGATCGTCGAGCCCACCCGGGACGCGGCCGGCCTGTCCGGTCTGCTCTCGCTGACCACGGCCGCCAGCGCCGCCGGTGGCGACGCCCAGCGCAACACCGTCGGCGCGCTGCGGGCGCTGGCCACCGGGCGTTCCTCGCTCCGCAACGACCTGCTGGCCCGCTTCCCGACCGCCAAGGACCCGACGTCCATCGCCAGCGGTCTCGGTGCGGCGGCGCTGTCCGAAGAAGACGTGATGGCGTACAACAGCAAGGAACCGCCGGTCAAGCTCGCCGCGCTCTACATGGAGCCGGCGCCGATGCCGCTGGACTACCCGTACGCGGTCCTGCCCGGCATCGAGCCGTCCAAGGCGTCGGCGGCCCGTGTGCTGTTCGAGTTGCTCACCACCCCGACGTTCCGCAACCGGCTGGCGGCGCAGTCGCTGCGCGCGCCGGACGGCAACTGGGGCTCCGGCTTCAAGGCGCCGCAGGGTGCGCCGAGCCCGGCCGGCGGCGCGTCGACCGCGCCGGCGACCGGCGGCACCGCCGCGGGCGGCCTCGACCCGGCAGCCATACAGCGTGTCGTCACGAGCTGGTCGGTCGCCACCCAGTCCGGCCGGATGCTCTGCGTCATCGACGTCTCCGGCTCGATGAAGGACGAGGTGCCCAGCGCCAACAACCGCAGCCGGGAAGAGGTCACCGTGGACGCGGCCCGCCGCGGCCTCGGCCTCTTCGACGACTCCTGGTCGATCGGGTTGTGGACCTTCTCCACGAAGCTGGTCGGCAACCGGGACTACCGCGAGCTGGTGGGCATCGCCCCGCTCTCGGGCCAGCGGGCGCAGCTGGAGGCGGCGCTCGGCACGATCAAGCCGTCCAGCGGCGACACCGGCCTCTACGACACCATGCTCGCGGCCTACAAGACGGTGCAGGCGGACTGGCAGCCCGGCCGCGTCAACTCGGTGGTGCTCTTCACCGACGGCAAGAACGAGGACGACAACGGCATCAGCCAGGCCCAGCTGCTCGCCGAGCTGAAGCGGCTCGCCGACCCGGACCGGCCGGTCCAGGTCGTGATGATCGGCATCGGTGAGGGCGTCAGCAAGGCCGAGCTGGAGTCGATCACGAAGGTGACCGGCGGCGGCAGCTTCGTCACCAAGGACCCGACCGAGATCGGCTCCATCTTCCTCAACGCCATCGCGCTGCGCCCCCCGGCGCCGCGCTGATTCCACGCACAGCACCAAGGGGCCCGTCGTACCGCGATCCGGTACGGCGGGCCCCTTTTCGTCCCTCCAGGATTGCGGAAAAGTGACGGCAATACGTCGGAAGTAATCGGCGACGATAGTTGTCGGGGCAGGATGTCGACGTGTTCCGGCATTGTCGGTCCGCCTCCGGCCCGACCCGTCGACCGGGGCCGTCCTGAGCAGAGTGGGAGGGCCGGTGACCGCTGCGACACTGTTGACCCCCGCCAGCACGTCGGCGAAGCCGGACGGTCGTCCGGCCGGGCTGGTGGCGCGCGCCGACGAACGGTCCTACATCCGGATCCTGGTGGTGCTGGACACCACCATCCTCATCCTCGCGCTGCTCGTCGGGTACGTCGCCCGCTTCGGCGACGAGGAGCCCAGCGGCTCGAAGATCCCGTACGTGCTGGTGGCACCCGGTCTGGTGCTCGCCTGGCTGATCTCCCTGAAGGCGCTCGGCTGCTACGACGACCGGGTGATCGGCTACGGGGCGGACGAGTACCGCAGGGTCAGCACGGCCAGCCTGCGGCTCGCCGGGGCGATCGCCATCGCCGGGTACATCGCCGACGTCGGGGTGTCCCGAGGCTTCCTCGGCATCTCCTTCGCGGTGGGCACCGTCGGGCTGGAGGTCGCCCGCTTCGCCGCCCGGAAGCGCCTGCACCGGGCACGCTCGCGGGGCGCCGGTTGGTCCCGGAAGGTGCTGGTGGTCGGCGACACCGCGCACGTGCTGGAGCTGGTGCACACGTTGCGCCGCGAGCCGTACGCGGGTTACCAGGTGGTCGGCGCGTGCATCCCGGACGCGCTGCTGGCGCCGGTGGCGCAGCGGCTGGGGGACGTGCCGGTGGTGGGATCGTTCCGGGGCATCCCGGAGGCCGCCACGGCGATCGGCGCGGACACCGTCGCGGTCACCGCCTCCGGTGAGCTGACCGCCACCCGGCTGCGCCGACTCGGCTGGCAGTTGGAGGGGACCGGTGTCGACCTGGTCGTGGCACCCGCGCTGACCGACGTGGCCGGCCCGCGGATCCACACCCGTCCGGTTGCCGGGCTGCCGCTGATCCACGTCGAGGCGCCCGAGTTCCGCGGTGCGCGCAAGCTGGTGAAGGGCTTCGTCGACCGGTCCGCCTCGTCGCTGGCGCTGGCGGTGCTGCTGCCCCTGATCGCGATCATCGCGCTGGCCATCAAGCTGGACACCCGAGGCCCGGTGCTGTTCCGCCAGGTCCGGGTCGGCCGGGGCGGGCAGGAGTTCGGCGTGTTCAAGTTCCGCACCATGGTGGTGAACGCCGACGTGCTGCTCGGCGAGCTGGCCGCCCGCAACGAGACCGACGGCCTGATGTTCAAGATGCGCGACGACCCCCGGGTCACCCGGGTCGGCCGGCTGCTGCGGAAGTGGTCGCTGGACGAGCTGCCGCAGCTGGTCAACGTGCTGCGGGGGCAGATGAGCCTGGTTGGCCCGCGTCCGCCGCTGCCCTCCGAGGTGGCCCGCTACGACGGCGACGTGGCGCGGCGGCTGCTGGTCAAGCCCGGCATGACCGGTCTGTGGCAGGTCAGCGGCCGGTCCGACCTGAGCTGGGAGGACGGCATCCGGCTGGATCTCTACTACGTGGAGAACTGGTCCCTCGCCGCCGACCTCACCATCCTCTGGAAGACCTTCGGCGCCGTGCTGAAGAGCCGCGGCGCGTACTGACCGGCGGCGGGCGGGCCGGTCACGGCTGTGGGCCGGTCCAGTCCAGGCAGACCACCACCGCGTCGTCGACGAGATCGCCGGACACGAACGCGCGCAGGTCCCCGATCAGCGACCGTACGGCGTCCAGCGGCTCCATCGGGCCGGTGCGCCGTAGGAACCGGTCCAGCGCCGTCTCTCCGTAGCGCACGTCCCGCCCGGTGGCGTCCACCACACCGTCGCTGACCACGAAGAGCCGGTCGTTGCGCTCCAGCGTGATCCGCTGCTCGTGGTAGTCGGTGGCCTCGAACATGCCGAGCGGGAACTGCGCCTCCAGCGGTTGCTCGCTGACCTCGCCGTCGCGCAGCAGGACCAGGCGGGGCGAGCCGGCGTCGACCACGGTCATCGCCCCGGAGCGCAGGTCCAGCTCCATCAGCAGCGCGGACAGGTGCCGTTCACCCCGGTACTCGTCGTAGAGGGCCTGGTCGGCGAGGGCGGCCTGGTCGGCGAGGCTGAGCCCGGCCCGGCGGGCGTTGCGGAGCGCGTGGGTGGCCAGCGAGGTGAGCAGGGAGGCGGCGACGCCCTCACCGCTGCCGTTGACGGTGGACAACCAGAGCCGCTGCCCGTCGTCGGACCAGTCGAAGCTGTCGCCCCGCACCGCGTACGCCGGCTCCAGCTGCCCGGCCAGGCTGAACGAGGGCCGGATGCGGCTGCGGCCGGGCAGCAGGTCCCACTGCATCTCCGCAGCCAGGGTGAGCCGCTGGCTGCGTCGTGCCGCGCGGTACACGTCGGTGCCGGCGGACACGGCCGCCAGCTCGTGGGCGAGAGCGGTGGCGATGTCGGCCAGTTCGCCGAAGAGGGTGGGGTCGTCCTGGACCGGTCCCAGTCGCAGCACGCCCCGACGTTCGCCGCGCATGCTGACCGGAAACCAGGCGGTGTCGTCGGCGAGCACCGGTGACTGGTGGTCGAAGGCGCGCCAGGCGGGGTGCCCGGGACCCGTGATGGGGTCACCCTCGGTGAGCGGCAGGAGCTCCGAGAGCCGGTAGTCGACCTGGTACAGCTCCGCCTCGGTGATGCCGTACGACCCGGCCAGAACGTCCGCGATTCCGCCCACAAGTTGGTCGGCGGGTGTCTCGTTCAGGGTACGTCGTGCCCGATTGACCGGTTCACTCATCACCGCTCCCTTGATCAAAGCTCGACCACCAGTGGGTTCGGAGTAGTCTCGGGCCACCATGGCCGAACTGCACGGTCCACCGGACCCCGAGACGAGTATGGCTGCCGCACTGGACGCGGTGGCGGGAGCCCTGCTGTCCGTGTGGGAGTCCGCCCGGGAGGGCACCGCCAGCAGGGTGTCCGGAGCCCAGCTACGGGCTGTGATGGTGGTCGAGCAGTTCGACGGGATCAACCTGCGCCGGCTCGCCTCCAGACTCGACATGCTGCTCAGTTCCGCCAGCCGGCTCTGCGACCGTCTCGTCGCCGCCGGAATGCTGGAGCGCGAGCCGGGCCGCTTCGATCGGCGGGAGATCGCCCTGCACCTCACGCCCGAGGCTCGCCGGCTCCTGGCCGAGCTGCGGGCCGACCGTGAGACGAAGCTCGCCGTCGTGCTGGCCGGGATGACCCCGGCGGGCCGCGACGCGCTGCTGCGCGGCATGCGGGAGTTCGACGAGACCGCCCGCCGGCTGCAGGCCCCGAGCGTGCCGGCACCGGGCGGCCCGGACGGCCCGGACCGGCCGACCGGTCAGGGGGAGGACTGGCCGGAGGAGCCGGACCGGCCGACCCCGGCGGTGTGGCCGAGCCGCACCGCTGGCCCGGAGCGGATGGGCGCATCCCGGGAGCAGCCGACCGGCGAGCCGCCGGTGGCACGTACCGCCTGATCCCGCCGGCGGCCGTGGCCGGTCGGTCACGCCGACGCCGAGGCGCACACGACCAGCATCGCGATGTCGTCGTGGGCCTGCCCGTTGAGCCACTCGTCGACCAGCTGGAGCAGCCGGTCGACCAGTGCCGCCGGGGGCAGCCCGGCCGCCGAGAGGAGCGCGGCGCGCAGCCGTGCCTCGCCGAACACCTCCGCACCGCGCGGTCCGCCGCGCGCCTCGGTCACCCCGTTGGTGTACGCCAGCAGCAGGTCACCCGGGGCGAGACGCACCCGGGTCTCGGCGAACCGGGCGGCTGCCAGCGCGCCGACCGGCATTCCGCCGACCGGAACCGGGGTGACCGTGCCGGCAGTGGTCAGCAGCAGCGGCGCCGGATGGCCACCGCCGGCGATCCGCATGTCGACCCCGGCCGGTAGGCGGTCCAGCGAGCCGAGCAGCAGGGTGGTGAACTGGCTGCGGCGCGCCGCGTCGGGCGCGTCGAACAGTGCCCGGTTGAGCAGCCGGATCAACTCCAGCGGGCGCTGCTCGACCAACCGCAGCGTCTGCAACGACTGGCGGACCCGCCCGGTCAGGACGGCGGCGTCGACGCCCTTGCCGCACACGTCCCCGAGCGCGAACAGCGCACCGCGAGGGTGCGGGAACACCTCGTAGAAGTCACCGCCGATGCGCAGGGTGTCGCCCGCGGCCCGGTAGCCGCCGGCCATGCTCACCCCGGCCACCGGGGGCAACGCCGGCGGGAGCAGGCTGGTCTGCAGCACTCGGGCCAGGTGGGCCTGCTCGCCGTACAGCTCGGCGGCGGCCAGCGCGGCGCCGGCCCGGGTGGCGAATTCGCGGGCCAGCTCGACGTCGCGCCGGTCGAAGGCGGCCCACCCCGCCCGGCGGATCAACAGCAGGGCACCGGTCGGGCCGCCCGCGCTGAGCATCGGGCTGACCAGCACGGTGCCCGGCTGGCCGAATCCGGGCGGCAGCACGCTGGCCAGGTCGGCGAACTCCGCGTCCGACCACGGGCTCGGCTCGGTGGGCTTACCGTCCAGCGCCTCGCTCAGCCCGGGCACGCCGCCGGTCAGCGTCGGTTCGGCCAGCCCGGCGACCGGGGCCGGCTCGCCGTCGGCGTACCGGATCCAGTTGACGTGCGGCTCGCTCGCCACCGGCGGGCGGTGCAGCACCACGGCGGCGTCGGCGAGGTACGGCACGGCGAGTGTCGCGGTGGCCCGGAGCGTCTGGTCCCGGTGCAGGGTGAGCCCCAGCCGGCTGCCGACCTGGGCGAGGAAGGCGGTGCGGGAGCGCTCGGCCAGGAGGGCGTCGGTGCGGGCGTGCTCCTCGGTGACGTCCCGGATGTACCAGGCGTAGCGGCCGTCGGCGAGCTGTCGCCGGGCGCCGCGCAGTCGCCGGCCGCCGTGCTCGGCCTCGAAGGTCTCGGTGCCGTCGGCGATCGCACGGGCCAGCGACGGCACGGGGCACCGGGACAGGTCGACGCCTGCGGTGATCTCCGGGAGCAGCTCCGTCGCCATGGCGTTGACCAGGGTGACGCAGCCGTTCGCGTCGGTCGTCAGCACAGCCTCGGCGAGCCCGTCGAGCAGCTCACGGGCCAACCGGGGGTCGGCCGGCAGCGGACCGCCGGTGGACCGCCGGGTCGCTCGGCGGGACGCCTGGCCACCGTCGCTCGCCGGGCCGGTGATGCCGCCCCGTCGGGTCGTGGTCACCGCCCGACGCCGGCCCGCGTCTGACGACCTCTGCGCATGCTGCTCCTGGCTCCTCGCCTGGGGATCGTTGCGTGAGGGCAAGCGTACCGAGCCCTTCCGACCGCCGCCCAGAGCGGCGGGCCGGCTCAGCCGCAGCGGGCCAGCCAGCCGCCTGGTCGAGCGACGATCCGGCGGACCACCGAGCCGGCCGCGCCCACCACGGCGGCCTCCGCGCCGAGCGTCGACGGTCGGACCGTGACCGGTGACCAGGCGGCGGTGAGCACCCGGGCCGCGATCTCGGTGAGCACCGGCGGGCACAGCCAGGGTGCCAGCGGCGCGTACCCACCGCCGAGCACCACGGTGTCCAGGTCCAGCAGGTTGACCACGCCGGCCACCGCGACACCGAGCGCGGTCCCGGCGTCGCGCAGGGCCCGCAGCGCGGCGTCGTCGCCCGCCTCCGCCAGCTCGGCCAGCCGGACGGTCGCCGTGTCCGCGGGAAGCTCCGCCCGGGCCAGGCCGGCGGCGGCCACGATCGCCTCCTGGCCGGCGTACTGCTCCAGGCATCCTCGTCCGCCGCAGCGGCACGGGCGGCCCTGCGGGTGGACCGGCAGGTGCCCGATCTCGCCGCTCCAGCCGCGGACGCCGCGGAACAACGCGCCGTCCAGCACGATCCCGGCGCCGATGCCGACCTCGCCGGAGATGTGCAGGAAGCTGGCCGGGCCGGGTGGCCGGGAGTGCAGCTCGCCGAGCGCGGCGAGGTTGGCCTCGTTGTCCACCATCAGAGCCGGTACGCCGGGCACCTGCTCGGTCAGCCCCGGGTGCTCGGCGAGCAGCGCGGGCACCGCGACGTTGCGCCAGCCGAGGTTCGGCGCGAGCCGGACCAACCCGGCGTCGTCCACGAGGCCGGGTACGGCGAGCGCGGCCCCGGCCAGGGTGAGGCCCTGCCGGTCGGCGTCGGCCCGGGCCCGCGCGGCCAGCTCGACGAGTCGGGCGAGGGCGTCGGCGGGGTCGACCGGGCGCAGGTCGGCCCGGTGCACGGTGCGGTGCCGCACCTGCCCGGCGAGGTCCACGACGCAGACCGCCAGGTAGTCGACGTTGACCTCCAGGCCGAGGCCGGCCGGCCCCTGGTCGGCGAGCACCAGACCCCGGGCCGGTCGGCCGGCGCCGGTCCGGGGCGCCGGATCGGCCTCGCTGACCAACTGGCCGGCGAGCAGGTCCTCGACCACCGCGGAGACGGTGGCCCGGGTCAGGCCGGTCGCCGTGGCCAGGTCGGCCCGGGACGGGGGTCGGTCGGCGGCGGCGATCCGGCCTAAGACCAGGGCGAGGTTGAGTTCGCGCAGGCTGCCCTGACGGGCGGCGCCGGCCGGGGCGTGGGTGGGGCTCACCCCTTGACAGTGCCACAGGGTGGGCAAATAATTCAATCGTTGAACAAATAGCGGACACCACCACCCCGGAGGTTGCTCATGGCACCGCGTCCCACCCCCGCCGACAAGTTCTCCTTCGGGCTCTGGACGGTGGGCTGGCCGGCCCGCGACCCGTTCGGTGACGCGACCCGGCCCGAGCTCGACGCCGTCGAGGCGGTGCACCGGCTCGCCGAGCTGGGCGCGTACGGGATCACCTTCCACGACGACGACCTGATCCCGTTCGGGGCCGACGCCGCCACCCGCGACCACCACATCGCCCGGTTCCGCAAGGCCCTCGACGAGACCGGCCTGGTGGTGCCGATGGTCACCACCAACCTCTTCACCCACCCGATCTTCAAGGACGGCGGCTTCACCAGCAACGACCGCGACGTCCGCCGCTACGCGCTGCGCAAGGTGCTGCGCAACGTCGACCTCGCCGCCGAGATGGGCGCCAGCACGTTCGTCATGTGGGGTGGTCGCGAGGGCTCCGAGTACGACGTCGCCAAGGACGTCCGCGCCGCGCTGGACCGCTACCGCGAGGCCGTCGACCTGCTCACCCAGTACGTCATCGACCGCGGCTACAACCTGCGCTTCGCCCTGGAGCCCAAGCCCAACGAGCCGCGCGGCGACATCCTGCTGCCCACCGTCGGGCACGCGCTGGCCTTCATCTCCCAGCTGGCCCACCCGGAGATGGTCGGCCTCAACCCCGAGGTCGGGCACGAGCAGATGGCCGGGCTCAACTACGCCCACGGCATCGCCCAGGCGCTCTGGCAGGGCAAGCTGTTCCACCTGGACCTCAACGGCCAGCGGGGCATCAAGTACGACCAGGACCTGGTCTTCGGCCACGGTGACCTGATGAACGCGTTCGCCCTGGTGGACCTTCTGGAGAACGGCGGCCCGAACGGCGGCCCGACCTACGACGGCCCCCGGCACTTCGACTACAAGCCCTCCCGCACCGAGGACATGGACGGGGTGTGGGCGTCGGCGGCCGCCAACATGAGCACGTACCTGCTGCTCAAGGAGCGGGCGGCGGCGTTCCGCGCCGACCCGGAGGTCGTCGAGGCGCTGGCCGCGAGCAAGGTCGGCGAGCTGAGCACGCCGACGCTCGGCGCTGGCGAGGGATACGACGAGTTCCTCGCCGACCGGTCGGCGTTCGAGGACGTCGACGTCGACGCGGTGGCCGCCCGGGGCTACGCCTTCGTCCGGCTCAACCAGCTCGCCGTCGAGCACCTGCTCGGCGCTCGCTGAGGGCCCGGCCATGCCGCTGGTCGCGGGCGTCGACTCGTCCACACAGTCCTGCAAGGTGGTCATCCGGGACGCGGAGACCGGCACACTGCTGCGGCAGGGCCGCGCACCGCACCCGGATGGCACCGAGGTCGACCCGGAAGCCTGGTGGCAGGCGCTGCGCAGCGCCACCGACCAGGCCGGCGGGCTGGCCGACGTGGCGGCGGTCTCGGTCGCCGGCCAGCAGCACGGCATGGTCTGCCTCGACGAGGACGGCCGGGTGGTTCGTCCGGCACTGCTCTGGAACGACACCCGATCCGCCGATGCCGCCGCCGACCTGGTCCAGGAGGCCGGCGGCGGCGCGACGGGGCGCCGGTTCTGGGCCGCGGCCACCGGCAGCGTGCCGGTGGCCAGCTTCACCATCACCAAGCTGCGCTGGTTGGCCCGGCACGAGCCGGAACTGGCCGCCCGGGTGGCCGCCGTGTGCCTGCCGCACGACTGGCTGACCTGGCGACTGGCCGGCGCTCCGGGGTTGGCCGCGCTGCGCACCGACCGGGGTGACGCCAGCGGCACCGGCTACTGGTCGCCGGCCACCGGCGAATACCGACTCGACCTGCTGGAGCGGGCCTTCGGGCGGCGGCTGACGGTGCCCGAGGTGCTCGGTCCGGCCGAGTCGGCCGGCACCCTTGCCGACGGGCTGGGTGGGTCGGGCGCGTTGCTCGGCGCGGGCACCGGCGACAATGCCGCCGCCGCGCTCGGCGTCGGCGCCGGCCCCGGTGACGTGGTCGTCTCCATCGGCACCTCCGGCACCGTGTTCAGCGTCGCCGACGTGCCGGCCGCCGACGACAGCGGTGCGGTGGCCGGCTTCGCCGACGCGTCCGGCCGCTTCCTGCCGCTGGTCTGCACGCTCAACGCCGCCCGGGTGCTGGACGCCGCCGCCGCGCTGCTCGGCGTCGGCCTGGACGAGCTGGCCGAGCTGGCGCTCTCCGCGCCGGCCGGTGCGGACGGGCTGGTCATGGTGCCGTACCTGGAGGGCGAGCGGACACCGAACCGTCCACTCGCCACCGGCGCGGTGCACGGGTTGACCCTGCGCACCTCGACCCCCGCGCACCTGGCCCGGGCCGCCGTGGAGGGCATGCTCTGCGCGCTCGCCGACGGCCTGGACGCGCTGACCGCGCAGGGTGCCACCGTCCGCCGGGTCATCCTGGTCGGCGGCGGTGCCCGGTCCGCCGCGGTCCGCCGGATCGCACCGCAGGTCTTCGGCTGCCCGGTGGTCGTCCCGCCCGCCGGGGAGTACGTCGCCGACGGCGCCGCCCGACAGGCCGCCTGGGTCGCCCTGGGCGGTCCGACGCCGCCGGTGTGGGAGCTCAAGGGCACCGAGGAGTACGCGGCCGAGCCCGTGCCCGCCGTCCGCGAGCAGTACGCCGCAGCCCGCGGGTTGGTCCTCGACCGCCGCTGACCGTCGGGATCGACGCGGGTGGGTGCTGGTTGACGGTGACCGGCACCCACCCGCGTGACGACCGCCGCACCGGAGTCTGGTTGGCTGCCGGTCATGACGGTGACCAGTGGCGGGCCCGGCCCACGTCCGCCTGGCCGGGGCGGTGGTCCGGCCCACCGGTTGTACAGCGTCGTGGTGTTCGTGCTGCTCGCTTCCCTGGACAACGTGGCGATCGGGCTGGTCCCGCCGCTGTACGGCCCGATCTCCGACGCGTTCCAGGTGTCGGGACGGCTGGTGGGTCTGGTCACCGCGGTCAGCTTCCTGGTCAGCGCGGTGGCGGCGGTCGGCTGGGCGTACGTCGGCGACCGGACCAACCGCAAGCCGCTGCTCATGGTGGGCACGCTGCTCTGGGCGGCGGGCACCGGCGGCAGCGCGCTCGCCGGTGGTTACCTGACGTTCCTCGCCGCACAACTGGTCGCGGCGGTCGGCCTCGGTGCGGTCGGCTCCGTCGGGTTCTCGGTGGTCACCGACCTGATCTCACCGAACCGGCGCGGGTTGGTGATGAGCTTCTGGGGGCTCTCCCAGGGGGTCGGCACCCTGGCGGGCACGCTCGTCGGCGGGCTGCTCGGGGCGGCTGACTGGCGGCGACCGTTCCTGATCCTGACCGGCGTCGGCCTGGTCGCCGCCCTGGCGTACCTGTTCACGTACGACGTCCGCCGTGGCCAGAGCGAGCCGGAGTTGGCCGGCAGGCTGAACGCCGGCGCCGAGTACGACTATCGGATCAGCCGCGCCGACCTCCCGCGCATCCTGGCCCGACGGACCAACCGGTGGCTGATCCTGCAGGGCCTGACCGCGCAGGCCGCCTTCGGCTCACTGGTCTGGCTGCCGGTGCTCTTCGCCGAACGGGCCGAGGCCCAGGGATATTCGACGTCGACCGCGGTGGTGGTGGGCAGCGTGTTCGCCACACTGTTCCAACTCGGCGGCGTGCTCTCCATCGTGGGTGGCCTGATCGGCGACGCGGCGCAGCGGCGTACGCCGAGAGGGCGGGCCCTGGTCGCCGCGGTCGGCATCCTCGCCGCGCTGCCGTTCTACCTGGTGCTGTTCTTCGTCCCGGTGACCATCGACGTGCCGGACGGTGCGAGTGGCGGCGCGGTGATCGGCGCAGTGCTGGCCAGTGTCTTCACCGAGCCGTCGGTGGGGCTGAGCCTGCTCACCGCCATCGTTGCGCTCGCGCTGACCTCGGCCAACTCGCCGAACTGGTTCGCGCTGATCGCCGACGTCAACCCACCGGAGCACCGGGGCACCGTCTACAGTCTGGGCAACCTGGTCAACGGGGTTGGTCGCGCGGCCGGCAACGGGTTGGTCGGGGTGGCGTTCCAGGGGCTGCGAGCGGCATTCCCGCCGCCGTTGAACTTCGCCGTCGGGCTGGCCGCGTTCCAGCTCTTCTTCATCCCCACCGGCGTCATGTACTGGCTCGCCTCGCGGACCTCACCGGCGGACATCGAGAACGTGCACGACCTCCTGCACACCCGCGCCGACCGCCTCTGAGCCCGGCGCCGCGCGATCTTGGCATGCAGGTGCGGCGAGACGGCCGCGTCTGCCGGCGGCAAGGGTGTGGCGCGGGGCGTGGCGTGAAGGCGCCTGGGCGTGACGCCGAGGCGCGGCGGCGTGGAGCGGCGGCGCGCGGCGTCGTGCGGGGCGTGAATCGTTTACGACATCAGCTCCACAGCGACCCGGCCCCACCTCGACCGGCCCGCCCGTGAGCAACGCTCGGCGGGACGGGCCGGTCGGCTCAGGGTCAGCCGCGCAGCCAGACGGTCACGTCGGTCGGAACCGCGCCGTCGTCGTCCAGCGGTGCGCTGGCGGCCAGCACCTCGGCACCGGCCGGGACCGGCACCGGCGCGTCACCGAAGTTGGTCAGCACGGTCAGCTCACCGTTGCGGAAGGTCAGCACCTCGTCGCCGGAGGACAGCCACTCCAGCGTGCCGCGGCCCAGCCCGTGGGCGCGGCGCAGCCGCAGCGCCGTGCGGTACAGCTCGTACGTCGAGCCGGGCACGTCGCGCTGCCGGTCCAGGGCGTACTCCGCGAACACCGGCGGCTGCGGCAGCCAGCTGGCGTCGGTCGGGCCGAATCCGTACGACGGCGCGTCGGCCTCCCACGGGATCGGCACCCGGCAGCCGTCGCGGCCACGCTGGGTGCGCCCGCTCCGCTCCCAGGTCGGGTCCTGCCGGGCCTCGTCGGGCATCGTCGTGTGCTCGGGCAGCCCCAGCTCCTCGCCCTGGTAGAGGTAGGCCGAGCCGGGTAGGGCGAGCATCAGCAGGGTGGCGGCGCGGGCCCGGCGCAGGCCGAGCGCGGCGTCCGGCTGCGGGTCCCCGATTCCGATGCCGTTGGGCCGGACGGTGCCGATCGGCAGGCCGAGCCGGGAGGCATGCCGTACCACGTCGTGGTTGGACAGCACCCAGGTCGTCGGCGCGCCGACCGAGTCGGTCGCCTCCAGCGAGCGGGTGATCACCGCGTACTGGGCCGGCGCGGTCCAGGCGGCGAGGAGGTACTCGAAGTTGAACGCCTGGTGCATCTCGTCCGGGCGGACGTAGCGGGCCAGCCGCTCGGCCGGCTCCACCCACGCCTCGGCGACCAGCACGCGCTCGCCGGGGTAGCTGTCCAGGACCTGCCGCCACTGCCGGTAGATCTCGTGCACGCCCTCCTGGTCCCACATCGGCGGGCGCGGCTTGTCCACCTCGTTGCCGGAGAGGATCTCCTGCGGCTCCTGCCAGTCGGCCAGGTCGGCCTGCTTGACCAGGCCGTGCGCCACGTCCACCCGGAAGCCGTCCACCCCACGGTCGAGCCAGAACCGGAGCACGTCCAGGAACTCGGCGTGCACCTCGGGGTTGTCCCAGTTGAGGTCCGGCTGCCCGGTGTCGAACAGGTGCAGGTACCACTGGCCGGGCCGCCCGTCCGGCCCGAGCGTCCGGGTCCAGGCCGGGCCGCCGAAGACGCTCTGCCAGTCGTTCGGCGGCTGGTCGCCGTTCGGGCCGAGGCCGTCACGGAAGATGTACCGGGCGCGCTCCGGGCTGCCGGGCGCGGCGGGCAGTGCGGCCTGGAACCACTGGTGCGCCGAGGAGGTGTGGTTCGGCACCAGGTCGACGATCACCCGCAGGCCCCGGGCGCGCGCCTCGGCGATCAGCTTGTCCGCGTCGGCGAGAGTGCCGAACAGCGGGTCGACGTCCCGGTAGTCGGCCACGTCGTAGCCGGCGTCGGCCTGCGGCGACGGATAGAACGGGGAGAGCCACACCGCGTCCACGCCCAACTCGACGAGGTGGTCGAGGCGGGCCGTGATGCCCGGCAGGTCGCCGATCCCGTCCCCGTCCGAGTCGGCGAACGAGCGGGGGTAGATCTGGTAGATGGCGGCTTCGGTCCACCAACCGGTGATCGGGTCGCCGGAGGGGGTCTGCTGCGTGTTCAGGGTCGTCTCCCGTGTCGAGCTGTGTGGACTGCCGGGCGGTGCTGCTGCCGGCCACGTCGCCGCCAGCCGCCGGCCGACGGCGGATGGTTGGAGTTCAGTGTGCCCGGGGTGGTGCGGTCGAGTCCCGGACCACCAGTCGAGTGGGCAGGATCACCGGCGTCTCGCCGCCGGCGGTCCGTTGGCCGATGATCGGGCCGATGCTCGGGGCGCCGAGCGGGTCGAGCAGCATCCGGGCGGCCAGCCTTCCCTGCTCGGCGGCGGGCTGGGCGATGGTGCTGAGCCCGAGCACGCCGGCCAGGTCGTGGTCGTCGACGCCGATCACGCTGACGTCCTGCGGCACCCGCAGCCCCGCGTCGCGCAGCGCGGTCATCGCGCCCATCGCCATCTCGTCGCAGGCCGCGAAGATCGCCGTCGGTGGTTCGCCGCGGGCCAGCAACTCGGCTGCCGCCCGGTTGCCGCCGTCGATGGTGAACGTCGACTCCACGTCCAGGCTCGGGTCGGGCCGCAGGCCGGCGGCCCGCAGTTCCGCCTGGTAGCCCCGGCGTCGGTCGAGGTGGGTGGTGAAGGCCAACTCGTCGTCGGGGTCGCCGGAGATGTGCGCGATCCGGTGGTGGCCGAGGTCGAGCAGGTGCCGGGTGGCGGCCCGTGCGGCGGCCAGGTCGTCGATCCGTACGCACGGCCAGTTGGGCACCCTGGTGCCCGAGCTGATGGTCACCCCGGGCAGGTCCAGGGTGGCCAGTGCGGTCAGGTCGGCCGGCCGCAGCGGCGTGGCGACCAGCATGATGGCGTCCACCCGTTTGTGCAGGTTGGCGGTGCGCAGCACCCGTTGGCGGACCTGTTCCCGGCCGCCCAGGTTGTAGAGCAGCAGGTCGTAACCGGAGTCGTGGAGAAACTCCTCGACCGCCTCGACGACCGTGCTGAAGAACCAGCGGGTGATCCGGGGGACGACCACCGCCACCGTGCCGGTCCGGCCGCCGGCGAGCCGGGACGCGCTCGGTGAGACCTCGTAGTCGAGCTGCTCGGCGGCGGCGAGCACCCGGCGCCGGGTGGCGGCCGACACCGTCGGCAGCCCGCGCAGCGCCCGCGAGACGGTGGCCGTGGACACCCCGGCCAGCCGGGCGACATCATCAATCTTCGTCACGCTTCCCCCGCTCGGTACCCGGCGCCCGCCGCCGCCCGAGGGGCCAGGCGACGGCGGGCACGCGGGTCAGCCCTTGACGCTGCCGGCGAGCAGACCTCGCACGAAGTAGCGCTGCAGGGACAGGAACACGATGAGCGGTACGACGATCGACACGAACGCCCCGGCGGTCAGCCGCTGCCACTCGTTGCCCCGGGTGCCGGCCATCTCGGCGAGCCGGACGGTGAGCGGGGCCGTCTCGTCGCTGCCGCCCGCGAAGATCAGTGCGACCAGCAGGTCGTTCCAGACCCAGAGGAACTGGAAGATGCCGAGCGCCGCCAGCGCCGGGGTGATCAGCGGCAGCACGATGGTGCGGAAGATCTTCGGGTGGCTGGCACCGTCGACCCGGGCCGCCTCCATCAGGTCGCCCGGTAGCTGCGAGATGAAGTTGTGCAGCAGGAAGACGGCGAACGGGAGTGCGAAGCAGGTGTGCGCGAACCACACCTGGGCGAACTTCTGTTCGTCGACCAGGTCCCAGGCCGGCATGATGGTGACGCCGCCGAGGGTGACGCCGGTGGAGAAGAACCTCAGCAGCGGCACCAGGGCCATCTGCAACGGCACGATCTGCAGCGCGAAGATGGCGATGTAGAGCCAGTCCCGGCCGCGGAAGTTGATCCACGCCAGCGCGTACGCGGCCAGGCACGCGAAGGCGATCGGGAAGAGCACCGACGGGATGGTGATCGCCAGGGAGTTGATGAAATACCCGGCGAGCTGCCCCGACGAGGACGACCGCCCGAACAGCACCTGCTGGTAGTTCTCCAGGGTGAACTGCGGGTTGGTGAAGGCCGTCCACCAGCCGGTGGTCTTGATCTCGTCCTCCGGCCGGAGGGAGGAGACGAGCAGGCCGAAGGTCGGGATGGTCCAGACCACCGCGATGACGATCGAGACGAGCGTCGCGGTACGGCTGTTCAACCGCTTGCGAACCCGCCCGGCGGTGGACATGGGGCCGTCGGTCTTCTGCGTGCCGACGGCGACGGTGGGCGTTGCGGTCGTCATCTCAGCCCTCCCGCTGTTGACGGAGGTTGCGGATCTGGTAGATCACGATCGGGATGACCAGGATGAAGAGGAAGACCGCGAGCGCGGAGCCCTGCCCGTTCTCGCTGTACCGGAAGGCCTGGTTGTACATCTCGTTGGCGATCACGCTGGTGTCGTAGTTGCCGTTGGTCGAGGTCCGGACGATGTCGAAGACCTTGAGCGTGGCGATCGAGAGGGTCACCATCACCACGATCAGCGCGGGTCGGATGCTCGGCATGGTGATCTGCCAGAACATCTGCCACGGGCTGACCCCGTCGAGCCGTGCGGCCTCCACGATGTCGCCGGGGATGGCCTTGATCGCGGCGGAGAGCACCACCATGGCGAAACCGGCCTGGATCCAGATCATGATGACGATCAGCAGCAGTGTGTTCAGCGGTGACTCGAGCAGCCACTGCTTCGGCTCACCGCCGAGACTGACCACGATCTGGTTGAGCAGACCGATCTGGTCGCCCTCGCCGCGGTAGGCGTAGACGAACTTCCAGATGATGCTGGCGCCGACGAAGGAGATCGCCATCGGCAGGAAGATCAGTGACTTGGCCACCGCCTCGAACCGGGCCTTGTCCACCAGAACGGCGTAGATCAGGCCGAACGCGGTCGCCACCAGCGGGACCAGGAGCACCCAGATCAGGCTGTTGACCAGGACGCGGACGATCGAGTCGTCGGAGAACATCCAGCCGTAGTTGCGAAGCCCCACCCAGTCGTTGCTGTCCCGGTCCATCAGGGAGAGCAACGTGGTGCGGATGGCCGGTACGACCAGGCCGATGCCGAGCAGCAGCAACGTCGGCAGCAGGAAGAAGAGGGCGAAGAGGCCCTCCCGCTGCCTGGGTCGCCTGGTGATCGGCACCCCGCTCACGGAGGCGGCGACGAGCCGCGCCTCCTGTCGCCGGGCGAACCAGGCCGGCACGACGTCGAGCAGCAGAAGCAGACCGCCCACCACCACCACGAAGGCGACCAGCCCGTACATCAGCATGAGGAGCTTCGGCTGCTGATCGGCGAAGTCGAACTCCATCAACCCTCCCCTCTCGGGTCCGATCGGCCGGTGGCCCGGCCCGCACTCGCGGGCCGGGCCACCGCCGGGATCACTTAGGCCAGCTGCTCTCGATGCCCTGGAGCACCGGGGCGGTCGGCTTGCCGTTCAGCCAGTCGACCATGCCCTTCCAGAACGTCCCCGCCCCGACGCCGGCCGGCATCAGGTCGGATCCGTCGAAGCGGAAGACGCCGCTCTTGTCCTGCAGGATCTGGACGGAGAGCTTGTCGATCGGGCTGGCGACGTTGGCGATGTCCAGCTTGTTGTTCGCCGTGACCCAGTTGCCGAGCTTGGCGCGGCTGTTCACGTACTCGGCCGAGGCCAGGTAGGTCTGCACCGCCTGAACCTCGGGACGGTCGGCGTACGCGACGACGAACTCGCCGGCACCCAGCACCGGCTTGCCCTTGGCCGGGTCGATGGCCGGGAAGTAGAAGGCGAACGCGTCGCCGTCCTCGGCCACCTTGGTGCCCTCGGGGAACTGGTTGGCGTAGAACGACGCCTGGCGGTGCATGGCGCACTTGCCGTTGGTGACCGGCACGCCCGCCTCCTGGAAGGAGGTGGTGGTGATGCTCTTGACGCCGCCGAACCCGCCGTTCATGTACTTCTCGTTCTTGAGGATCGTGCCGGCGCGGTCGACCGCCTCGGCGACCCGCGGGTCGTTGAACGGGATGGCGTGGGTCGTCCACTGGTCGTAGACCTCGGGCGTCTGCGTGCGCAGCATGAGGTCTTCGATCCAGTCGGTCGCCGGCCAGCCGGTGGCGTCACCGGACTCGACGCCCGCGCACCACGGCTTCATGCCGCTGGCGGCGATCTTGTCGCTCAGGGCGATGAGCTGGTCCCAGCTGGTCGGAACCTCCCAGCCCTTCTCCTTGAACGTCTTCGGCGAGTACCACACGAAGGACTTCACGTTCGCGCCGAGCGGCACGCCGTAGAGCGTCCCGTTCACGGTGCCGTACTTCAGCCAGTCGGCCGGCATGTTCTGCTCGGCCAGGGCCTTGGTGTCGGCCCCGAGGGACTTCAGCTTGCCGGCGTCGGCGAACCGCTTCACCAGGCCCGGCTGGGGCACGAAGGCGATGTCGGGGGCGTTGCCGCCGTCGACCCGGACGGGGAGCTGCGCCTCGAACTCGCCGCTGCCCTCGTAGTCGATCTCGATGCCGGTGCACTCGGTGAACTGCGACCACGACCGCTCCAGCAGGTCGGCCTCCGCGTCACGGATGGACGCGTAGATGGAGACCTTCTTGCCGTCGTGGCCCTCGTACTTGTCGTATGCGGCACACTCCGCGGAGCCCGCGTTGTCGCTCTTCTTGTCGTCGCCGGTACCGCAAGCGGTGGCGCTGAGCGCCAGCCCGAGTACACCGGCGATCACGAAGGCCTGGCGTGGTCTGGCAAAGACCGCCATGCCGTCCTCCTTCCTAGCCGGCGCGGTCGTGCTCGATGACCCGTCGCCGGTCCGATTGGGCGTGCACACATGTAAGCGCTTGCATCGGGTCCGGTCCACCCCCTGTCAGACACGAGCGAGTAACAATCCAGAAACCTCCGGGCTGCCTCGTGGGCGCGCTCCCGGGCCAGATCTTCGACTCTTTCGAAGAATGACGATATCTGTCAGGCTGAGCGCACCACATCGAAGGTTTTCGACATAGGAGGAGCTGCATGCGTAAGCGGTGGATCAGCCTGCTGGTGACGGGTCTGCTCGTCGGGGGAGTCCTGGCACCGGCGAGCCCGGCGCTGGCCGCGCCGACCTTCAAGGTGCCATTCCCGTGCGGTCAGTCCTGGTCCGGGCAGACCCGGTCGGATCACAGCCCGGCGTACGCCGTCGACTTCAACCGCACCGACGACCTCGGCGATCCGGTGGTGGCCAGCGCGCCCGGCACCGTCGACCGGGTGACCGACCTCGGCGGCACCAGCTACGGCAAGTACGTCCGGATCAACCACGGTGGCGGCTACAGCACCTACTACGCCCACCTCAACGGTTTCAACGTCTCGGTCGGGCAGACGGTCGCCTACGGCAAGGTGCTCGGCTGGGTCGGCAGCACCGGCGGCTCCACCGGCCCGCACCTGCACTACGAGCAGCGCCTCAACGGCGCCGACATCCAGGTCCGGTTCAACGGCACCCTCGCCCTCTACTGGGGCACCAAGTCCTACAGCAGTGACAACGGTTGCAGCTCGGGTTCCGGCAACGGCACGGTCGACACCAGCGGCACCGCGTTGACCGTCCGCTCCGGCCCCGGCACGGGGTACGCCGCGGTGGGCACCGTCGCCGACGGCACCCGGGTGACCATCTCCTGCCAGACCAGCGGCACCACGGTCACCGGCACCTACGGCACCAGCTCGATCTGGGACCGGATCGGCAGCGGCCGCTACATCGCCGACGCGTACGTGTACACGGGTCACGACGGCTACATCCCGAACGTGCCCCGCTGCTGACGGGACAGCGACCACGGTTCCCGGCGGGCGGCGCCGCCGGGGACCGGTCGGTCAGGCGTTCAACCGCCAGATCGACGGGGGCGGCGCCGCCGCCCGGCCCGGGCAGGGCTCGCCCGGTGGGGCGCGGCGTCTCCGCCGGATGATCAACTCCTGGACAGCAAGGCGCCGGGGTCGCTGCGGCCGATGCCCCTGTCGGGAGGACGGAGCTTCGGTCGCGGCGACCCCGGCGGGTCCCGGTGTTACGAGATGCGAACGTCAATTGAAGATGCTGACACCACCCGGGCCGACCAACAGCCCGACGACGATGAGGACGATGCCCCACAGGATCTGCCGGCGGAACAGCGCGAGAATGCCGGCGACCACGAGTACGACTGCGAGAATCCAGAGAATCAGCTCCATGACCTCTGACTACCCGAGCTGCCGATCGGGGAAACCTGGTCGGTGTCCAGTTGATCGCCGACGTGGAACACGCTGTACGCCTGCTTGATCACCGGGTGCGCGACGTTGCGGACCCGTACGCCGCCGGGGGTGGTGCCACGCTCGGTGCCGGCGTGCGCGTGGCCGTGCAGGGCCAGCGCGGTGGGGGCGGAGTCGATGGCCTGCCCCAGCTGGTACGAGCCGAGGAACGGGTAGATCTCCAGGGGCTCGCCGGCCAGCGTGTCCGGCACCGGTGAGTAGTGGGTGAGCGCGACCAGCATGTCGCAGTCGAGCGAGCGCAGCGCGGTACCGAGCCGCTCCGCGCTGTCGTTGGTGGTCCGGACGAACGCCTTCATCTCCGGCTCGCCGAAGTCGCTGGCGCACCGCCCGGCGAACCCGCCGCCGAAGCCCTTGACGCCGGCGATGCCGAGCCGGCCGCCGGCGCAGTCCAACACCACGCCGTCGCCCTCCAGCACCGTGATGCCCGCGTCCTCGAGCACCTTGACCACCTGCGGCACCTGGTCGCACTGGTGGTCGTGGTTTCCCAGCACGGTCACCACCGGCACGGCCAACCCGCCGAACTCCTGCGCCACGCAGCGCGCCTCGGCCTCGGTGCCGTGCCGGGTCAGGTCCCCGGCCAGCAGCAGCACGTCGGCGCAGTCCGGCAGTTCCTCCAACGCGGGGCGGAACCGGCCGACCACGTCCTCGTCCAGATGCACGTCGCCCACGGCGGCGATCCGGATCACCATGAAACCTCCCTCAGGGCAGTTGCTCGATCTCCGTGGGCGCCTGGGCGCGGATCACCCCGATGTCGCTGGTGATCGGCACGTCCGGGAAGCGCTCCGACACCCGGCGCAGGATCTCCTCGCGCCGGTGCGGGCTCTCCACCTCGCCGTAGAGCACGAGGGCGCGTTCCCGCCGGACCACGGTGATTCCCTGTTCGGCGACGGCGGGATCCTCGGCGAGCAGCCGGTGGATCTCCGCCTCGACGTACTCGTCCGGTGGCCCGGCGCCACTGTCGCGATGGTGGGTCACGGTGTCCCCTCTCCTGCCTGGGTGCCGGTTTCCGGCACCACCTCCAGCCGGTCCAGCAGCACCAGGAACGCCTCGGCGTACGGCGAGTGCTGCGTCTCCTTGCGTACCCGTTCCCAGTCGATCTGCTCCCGCAGCGACCGGGCCAGCGGCAGGCCGCGGGCGAAGTCGCAGTAGTGCTGGGAGAAGCTGAGCAGCTTGTGCACCATCAGCTGGGTGGCGGACAGGACCGGCATGTGGATCGCGTCCACCGGCCGGACGACCGTGTCGGCGAACGTCTCCTCGGTCACCGGCGTCTCGATCGGCCGGTGGATCAGGTCCACCATCCGCCCGTCGTCGAAGACCTTCACCAACCAGTCCTCCGGCGGACGCTCGGCGACGAAGCCCGCGGCCACCAGGGCCTCCAGCGCCCGCTCGACGTCGGCCTCCCGGATCAGGAAGTCCACGTCGTGGTCGCTGGAGTGGCCGCCGTGGGCGTAGACGGCGAAGCTGCCGCCGAGCGCGAACGGAATCTCGGACTGCTTGAGCACGGCGGCGACCTTCTTGAGGGTGTGCACCAGACTCTCGTCCCCGCGCTCAGCCATCTGGGTCTCCCGTCGTCGTGTCGGTGGACAGGCGGTGGTTGGATTCGAACTCCCGTACCCGGCATTCCGGTCGCCCACACCTGGTCGGGTCTCGCTCGGGTGCCAACCGGGATCAAGCACCACAAACCACGCGGAGCCGAAGCGCGCGTCGGATAACCTGTCGAGGGTGGCCAGATCATCGGGGATGCGACGCGGCAGGGCCGGGCTGCGCACCGTCGCCCTGATCGGCATCGACGGTTCCGGCAAGACCACCCAGGCGCACCGTCTGGCCGACGCGCTGACCGCCGCCGGCCGCCCGGCCCGGTACCGCCGCAATGCGAGCGGGCGTCGCTGGCTCGGCCGGCTCGCCCACCGGTTCGGCCGCCCCGACGCGCAGCGACTCGTCGGGCGCGACGGCATGCTGGCGGTGGAATCCGTGCTGCGCTGGCTCGCCATCGCCGCCGCTCTGCTCAGCTGTCTGCTCACCGGCCGGACGGCGGTGATGGACCGCTACTCGGCCTGCCAGTACGCGAGCATCCGCGCCCATGGAGGGCACCGCTGGGAGCGACTGGCCCGCGTCGGCTACCGCTGCTTCCCGACGCCGCAGGTGACCTTCCTGCTCGCCGTCGACCCGGCCGAGGCGTACCGGCGGATCGAGGAGCGCGGCACCGACCACGAGACGATGAGCTGGCTGACCGCGGCCGACACCGCCTACCGCGCCCTGCCCGAGTACCCGACCTTCGTGCTGGTGGACGCGGGCCGCCCGGCCGAGGAGGTGACCGAGCAGATCCAGGCGCACCTGGCGACCTGGTTGCCGCCGGTCACCCGGCCCGACCCGGCTCCTCCGTCGGCCGCCCCGGTGGCGGGGGAGCGGACCGGCCGTGACGCCGCCGGGCCGCTGGTGGCTCAGGCCCGCCCGTAGACCGGGACGGTGGCGCCGCTGGTCGGCGCGGACTCCGCCGACGCGAGGAAGTGGATCACCGGCGCGATCTCGGCCGGGGTCACCCAGCGGGAGTGGTCGGCGTCGGGTTGCGCCGCCCGGTTCGCCGGGGTGTCGATGATGCTCGGCAGCACGGTGTTGCAGCGCACACTGCGGGACCGGTACTCCACGGCGACCGCGTTGGCGAAGGCGAGCACCGCCGCCTTGGCGGTGACGTAACCGGCCGCGCCGGGGAACGGGGCGACCGCCGCGCGGGCCGAGACGCAGACCACCGCGCCGCCTCCGGCCGCCACCAGATGCGGCAGCGCGGCCTGGGTGACCAGGTAGGTCGGCCGCAGGTTGGTGGTGAGCATCCGCTCGAACTCCTCGACCGGCGTCTCGTGCACCAGCCCGCCGCTGGCGTACCGGCCCACCAGGTTGACCACCGCCCGCAGCGGCGCCGTCGGCTCGCCGGACGCGGCCTCGACCGCGCGTGCCGCGCCGGCCGGATCGCTCAGGTCCGCGACCAGCCGGACCGGCCCGTCCGCAGCCGGCTCCGATCCGGGTCGGGCTTCCCGCTCCGGTACGACCACCCGCCATCCGGCCGCCAGGAAGGTGGCGACGACCGCCCCGCCGAGCCCGCCCGTACCTCCGGTCACCAGCACACTGCGATCCGCCATGCGCCTCACGCTAGCGGCCGCTTCGGCCACCGTCAGCCGCCGGCCCGCCGGAGGACGGGCGCGTGGCACCGGGTGCTCTGCCGACAGCAGAGCGGGTTGGTGAACCGCCCGCCGACAGCGCAGCATCGGCGCATGCGGATCCTCATTCTCGGTGGCACCCGGTTCCTCGGCCGCACCCTGGCGCGGCTCGCCGTCGCGCAGGGCCACGACGTGACCTGCGCCGCCCGTGGCGTCTCCGGCACCGCACCGGCGGAAGCCCGGTTCGTGCCGGTCGACCGGGACGACCCGGCCGGCCTGGCGCCGCTGGCCGGCGAGAGCTTCGACGCGGTGGTGGACGTCACCAGCCGGATCAGTCACGCCCGCCACGCGTTGGCCGCACTGGCCGGCCAGGTCGGCCACTGGTCGTTCGTGTCGACGATCTCGGTGTACGCCGACAACACCACCCCCGGCCAGACCGCGGCGGACGCGCCGGTGCTGGCACCCGCCCCGCCGGACGTGGACGGTCCGGTCGGCGCGGACCATCGCTGGTACGGCGAGTGCAAGGTGAGCATCGAGCAGGCGGTGCGGGAGCGGATGGGCGAGGATCGCTCGTTCATCTGTCGGGCGGGGCTGATCGTGGGGGCGGAGGACCCGAGCGACCGTTTTCCGTACTGGGTGCGGCGGCTGTCGGCCGGTGGGGAGATCCTCGCGCCCGGACGCCCGACCGACCGGGTGCAGTTCGTGGACGTCGCCGACCTGGCGGCCTGGTTGCTGCACGCCGCCGAAACCGGCCTCAGCGGCACCTACGATGGCACCGGCCCGGCGATGTCCCGGGCCGACCTGTTGGCCGGGGTGGCCGCCGGGCTGGGCGTCACCGATCCCGTCGTCACGTGGGTCGACCAGGATTTCCTGGTGGCCCGGGACGTACGCGAGTGGTCGGGGGAGCGGGCCCTGCCGCTCTGGGCGCGGCTGCCGGAGTGGGGCGGCCTGATGGACCGGGATGTCCGACCGGCGCGCGACGCCGGGCTGACGATCCGTCCGTTGGCCGACACCGTTCGGGCGACCGCGGCGTGGATGGCAGCAGAACCGGACGCCGTCCGGCAGGGCGGACTCGCCCCGGCGGATGAGGCGGCGGTTCTGGGGGAGTGGCAGGCTGTGCGGGACGGGTGATCCCGGTAGGCGGTACTTTTTCCCACCCCGGCCAGTCATGGTTGACGCTCACGCCTCATGAAAGTAAGTTTCATCCGTGGCGAAGAGTCCGAAGATTTCCGCGAGTCACGAGCCCGGTGGGCTGATCGTCCACATCAGTGGCCTGCTCCCCTCGCTGTCGCCGGCTGAGCAGCGGGTGGCGCGCCTGGTCGTGTCCGACCCGGCCGCCGCCGCCCGGCGGACCATTACCGACCTCGCCACCGCAGCCGAGACATCCGAGGCGACCGTCATCCGGTTCTGCCGGTCGGTCGGCATGGACGGCTACCCGCAACTGCGCATCCGGCTGGCCGCCGAGGCCGCCCGCCGGATCGAGCCACCGGACGCCCGGGTGGTCGGCGGTGACATCCCGCCCGGCGCCGATCTCGCCCAGATCATCGCCACCATCGCGTTCAACGACGCACGCGCGGTGGAGGAGACTGCCGAACAGCTCGACCCGGCCGTCTGTGAGCAGGTGGTCGAGGCGATCGCCAACGCCGGACGGATCGACATCTACGGCGCCGGCGCCAGCGGGTTCGTCGCCTCCGACTTCCAGCAGAAGCTGCACCGCATCGGCCGGATCGCCTTCTACTTCCCCGACGTGCACACCGCGCTGACATCCGCCGCCCTGCTCGGCCGCGGCGACGTGGCGATCGGCATCTCGCACACCGGCACCACCTCCGACGTGATCGAGGTGCTGGAGCAGGCCCGGACGAGGGGCGCCGCCACCGTGGCGCTCACCAACTTCCCGCGCTCACCGATCACCGACGTGGCCGACTTCGTGCTGACCACCGCCGCCCGGGAGACCACCTACCGGTCCGGCGCGACGGCCAGCCGGTTGGCCCAGCTGACCGTGGTCGACTGCCTCTTCGTCGGGGTGGCCGCGCGCAACCGGTCCCGGGCGCGCAAGGCTCTCGAGGCGACCGCGGAGGCGGTCCAGTCGCACCGGGTGGGTGCCAACCGGAGGCGAGGATGACGGCCGGCGCGGTGGAGCCGGACGAGGACATGCCAGCACCTCCCGCCCGCCCGGTTGTCCGGGTGGGCGCCCCCACCGAACGGCGCAACCCGCTCAGCGTCGACCTCGACCTGATGTCGACCCGGGACGTGCTCACTGTGATCAACGAGGCCGATCGGCGCGTTCCGGCCGCGGTCGCCGCGGTGCTCGACGAGATCGCCGCCACGGTCGACCTGGCGGTCGCGGCACTGCGTGGCGGCCACCGGGTGCACTACTTCGGGGCCGGCACCTCCGGGCGGCTGGGTGTGCTGGACGCCGCCGAGCTTGCCCCCACCTTCAACTCGCCCCGGCACTGGTTCTGCTCCCACCTCGCCGGAGGCCCGGACGCGATGTGGCGTGCCGTGGAGGACGCCGAGGACGACGAGCCCGGCGGCGCGGTCGAGGCGGCCGGATGTGTGCGCGCCGGGGACCTCGTGGTCGGTTTGGCCGCCAGCGGGCGCACCCCGTACGTCCTCGGGGCGCTCGCCGCGTCCCGCGCCAAGGGCGCCTCGACGGTGCTGCTCTGCGCCAATCCGGAGGCCGAGGCGGCCCGGTCGGTCGACGTGTTCATCGGGGTGGACACCGGACCCGAGGTGGTCACCGGGTCGACGCGGATGAAGGCGGGCACCGCGCAGAAGTTGGTGCTCAACACGTTCTCCACCGCCGTCATGGTGCGCCTGGGCCGGGTCTACTCGAACCTCATGATCGACATGGTGGCCACCAACGCGAAACTCCGCGGGCGAATGATCTCGATACTGGTCGAGGCCACCGGCTGCTCCGAGGAGATCTCCCAGCGGGCCCTCACCGAGGCCGACGGCGACCTGAAGACCGCGCTGGTCTCGCTGGTCTCCGGCGCCGAGGTGGCCGCCGCCCGGGCCGCGCTGGCCCGCTCCGCCGACCAGGTACGCGGCGCCCTGGCCCTGCTCTCCTCCTAGCGCCCACGCCCCTACCGGAGGATGGGAAGCGAACGGGGCTCCGGATTGTTCATCTGGGCGGGGGGTAATACCACCCCCGTGGATGAACCGACCGGTCCACCGGTGCGTATCTGGCAGTGACCAGGATCGCAGCGTGGTGGTGACCCGGGTCGCTGTGCCCCCGCGGCGGGCGGTGTTGCCATGGTTGCGGGCGTTCGGCGATCCGTCGACCCGCCAACCCGTACGAGGTGCCCAGCGGCGAGCCACCCGACGGGGTGCTGACAGCAAACGTGGACCGTGCTCTCAGCTACTACTCAGGCATTCGTGACACTTTCGACTCAGTACATGGAATCCCCGACACGTCTCATCTGTTGTGTAGGTGTCAGCACTGGTGGGCACAGCGGAAGTTACCGGGGAAGGGCTGACGGACGTGGGGACGGCAAGGAACCGGGCAACCGGCGCGAGCGAGGGGACCGTGGGCAACGTGGACAAGAACATCGGCATGCGGACCGACCAGGTCGCCGAGGAGCGCGACCTCGTCGGTGTCTACCTGCACGAGATCTCCCGGACGCCACTGCTGGACGCCGCTCGGGAGGTCGATCTCTCCAAGGCGATCGAGGCCGGCCTCTACGCTGAGCACCTGCTCGGTGAGGACAGCGTTCCAGCCGGTGTCGACCGGGATGACCTGGAGCGGCTGGTCGTCGAGGGTGAGCGCGCGAAGGACCTCTTCATCCGCGCCAACCTGCGACTGGTCGTGTCGATCGCCCGCCGTTACGTGCGCTCGGGCATGCCCATGCTGGACCTGATCCAGGAGGGCAACACCGGCCTCGTCCGGGCGGTCGAGAAGTTCGACTACGAGCGTGGCTACAAGTTCTCCACCTACGCCACCTGGTGGATCCGCCAGGCGATCAGCCGGGCGATCGCCCAGCAGGAGCGCACCGTGCGGCTGCCGGTGCACCTGGTGGAGGACGTCAACCGGATGCGCAACGTGGCCCGCCAGCTCACGCGTGAGCTGGGCAGCGACCCGGAGCCGGAGCAGATCGCGGCAGCCCTCGGCGTCACCGTCGAGCGGGTGAACGAGCTGCGCCGCTGGTCGCAGGACACCGTCTCGCTGGACACTCCGGTCGGTGACGACGGCGACACCAGCCTCGGCGACCTGGTCGCCGACAGTGACGCCCCGTCGCCGGAGGATATCGTCCTCTCCGGGTTGGAGCGGCAGCGCATCGAGGGGCTGCTGAACCACCTCGACGACCGGTCGGCGGGCATCATGCGGGCGCGCTACGGGCTGGAGGACGGTCGCGAGCACTCGCTCACCGAGGTCGCGTCCCGGTTCTCACTCTCCCGGGAGCGGATCCGGCAGCTGGAGATCCAGGCCCTCGGCCGGCTCCGTGAGCTGGCCCGCGCGGAGGGGCTGCAGGCAGCCTGACCTGGTAGTAATGACGGCGAGAGGCCGGCGTCCGATAGGGGGACGCCGGCCTCTCGCCGTGTCAGGTGGGGGCTAGCGGACCCGGCCGTAGCCCTGGATGGGCATCATGTTCATGCCCCGCTTGAGCACGTTGCGGCCGGCGCTGGGGGCGTCGATCACCTGCCCGCCGCCGACGTAGAGGGCGACGTGCCCGAGTCCGTTGTAGAAGATGAGGTCTCCGGGGCGTAGGTCGCCGCGGCTGATGTGGGCGACCACGCCCCACTGCATCCGGGTGTTGTGTGGCAGCGACTTCCCGGCCGCCCGCCAGGCCGCCGACGTCAGCCCGGAGCAGTCGTAGCCGTTCGGTCCGTCGGCTGCCCAGACGTACGGCTTGCCCAGTGCGCCGAAGGCGTAGCGCACCGCGGCGCCGGCGTCACCGGCGACGGCGGGTACGTTCGCGGCCTCGGCCGCAGCCGCCCTGGGCTCGGGCCGCTCGGTGGCCGCCCCGTACGCCTGCCGGCGCAGCTCGTACAGCTTGGACAGGTCCTTCTCGATCTGCTTCTTGGCCGCCGTGAGCTGGCGGGCCTGCGCGGCCTGCCGGGTCAGCGTGGCGTCCAGGCGGCTCTTCTCGTCGAGCAGCCGTTGCTGGTTGGCGGTGAAGCCGGAGATGCGTTCCTGCCGCTGGCGGGTGAGTTGGTCGAGCGTGCCGAGCCGGTCCAGCAGCGCGGCCGAGCCGCCGGGGCGCAGCAGCGCGTCCGCGGTCCGTAGGCCACCACTCTTGTACGCGGTCGTCGCCAGCTCGGCGACGTCGGCCCGGCTCTGCTCGACCTGCTGTTCGAGCGGGCCGATGCGGGCCTGTAATCGGGCTGCGGAGGTCTTGTTGGTTTTGATCTCCTCGGTGAGCTTGTTGTACGACTCGACGACCCGCTCCAGCTCGGCCGAGGACGTCTCGATCCGGCGGGTCAGGTCGGCGGGTGACGGCTCCGCGTAGGCCACCGCCGTCGGGGCGATGAGCGCGGCCGACATGCCGGCCAGAGCCATGGTGCGCAGCAGGTTTCTCAGGGATGACAAGAGCGGAAGGCCCCTCTCCCACGGCCGCCGTCGGGCTGCTGACGCCCTCGGCGACACCGGCCGGGGCCATCCGGGCGGACGGCGCTGGGCCGGACCGGCCTGCCCAACCTAACCCGGGACGGTTGTCGCCCGCAGTTGAAGCAGGGTCGAATGTTGGCGAAGTGACGGGAAGTGGTCCCTGCGGCTGGCGTCTCCACGGTGGCTGCCGACACCCACTGAGACCTCTCGGCTTGACGCCCTTCCTCCGGTTTGCGTGTTATGCGAGCTTCGTCGTTGTCGGCGTATGCCGCCGGATACCAGTGCGCCATAACCGATAAAACCTGAAATGGATGCTGTTTCTTGGCGATGTCTCCGGCAGGAGTGAACTGTCGGGAGCTTGTAAATGAGCCGGCGGACTGGCGGTGCCCCAACACAATGAAGGCCGGAGCCGGGAATCCCGTCGATCGGCAGCGGTGCCTCTGACCAGCGATTCCGCCCGGCCAACCGCCCCACGGGAGGAACCGTGAATCGTGAAGGCGCAACGACGCGACCGCAGCGAACGGTGCCCGGCGCCCGATCGACCCTGCTGTACGCGCGTCCCGGCATCATCGTGACCGTCGACCGGTTCACCGTCGGCCGGACCAGTTACCTGGTCGCCGACCTGACCCATCTACGCACCACCCGCGGCCCCCACGACCGCATCGCCGTCCGGGCCGTCGCCATCACGGGCAGCATGATCGGCGGCGTCGGGCTCCTGCTCGGCTTCACCGGCGGCCTGCAACGGCTGACGGCCGGGGCGTACCTCATCCTCGGGGCGGTGTTCCTGCTGCCGGCGGCGCTGGCCCTGGTCGGTGACCGCTGGCGGCCACCACCCTACGAGCTGTGGGGATGGCACCGGGGGGCCGAGATGCTGCTGTTCAGCGCCGACGACGAGCGGCAGTTCGGCCAGGTCACCCGGGCGCTGCTGCGGGCTCGGGAAGTGAACCGGTACGGCGGCTGGGTGGACCCGCTCGCCTCGGCCGACCCGTGGCGGCCCAGCCGCTGACCCGGAGCCGGGTCGGCCCTGCGGGACGTCGGTCGGACGCTCAGCCGGCGACCGGCTCCGGCGTACGCTCCGCCGGGCGGGCCAGCCACCCGGTGACCCGGCGCTCGGCGTAGAACGAGACGAACGGCACGGTGCCGGCCAGCATCACCAGGAGCATCCGCTTCAGCGGCCAGTCGGCCCGGCGGCTCAGGTCGAACGCGGCCACCAGATAGATCATGTAGAGGAAGCCGTGCGCCGGCCCCACCGTCTCCACGACGACCGGGTTGTCGAACGCGTACTTCAGCGGCATGCCGATCACGACCAGCAGGATCAGCACCACGCCCACGATCCAGGCGATCACGCGGTACCGGGTAAGGGCTGCGCCCACCTTCGTCCGTCCTTCCGAGCCCCGGCTCAGCCGGGATAGTCACCGGGCCGAGCGCCCGGATTGGCGTTCAACCATGACAGGTAGTGGTTGTAGGCGGCCAGGTCCGTGTCCTCGACGGCCTCGCCGGCGGCCGGCACCCGGGCAACCCGCACCGGTCGGCGCACCGCCGGTCGGGCTCCGGCGGTCACGGCCGGTGCCGGCTCGTCGGCCGACGCGTCCGTCAGGTCGGCCGGCGGCTCGGCGGCCGCCTCGGCGTTCCGGCGGGCCAGCCGCACCTCCCGCCACCAGACGTAGACCACGAAGCCGGCGAAGACCGGCCACTCGACCGCGTACCCCCAGCTCAGGCTGTTGCCGGCGGTGGCCCGGCTGATCTGCCACCAGCCCAGCCCGAGGAAGCTCACGACCAGCACGACCATGGCCACGTGACGCGCGATCCACGCCGGGGTCCAGAGCCACCTCATGGCATCGAGGGTACCGGGAAGGGCGCCGCTCTCCGACACCGTGTCGTAGTTGTCGCGTGGCCGGGATGGTTTGGCGTCACCCGGTGTGGGCATCCGTCTAGACGCCAGCCCAAACGAGACCAGGGGGGCGATGATGACCGGATCGGTACGCGAGGACGGCTTTCCGTCCAACGGCAGCACTGACATGAGCCCGGAGCAGCGGGTGCCCGAGTGGGGCGGTGACCACCTCGCCGACCCGGCGGGCGTCGGCCCGGACCTCGACGACGGCGACCTGCTCGGCGTCGACCCGACGGAGCTGACCGACGAGGATCTGATCCGCGAGATGCACAGCCTGCACCGCACCCGGTTGGACACGCTCCGGCACGCGGCGGACTCCGCGCTCGCCAACCATCTGCGGCGCACGGCGGAACTCGAAACCGAGTACCTGGCCCGTCACCCGGGCCGGGAGGTCGACCCGAGCCGCCTGCGGGACGCGTGATGCCGGCGCGCGCGGTGCGCGGCATGTCCGCGCCGCCCGAGGTGGTCTTCAACACGGCCACCGATCCCGCCCGCGCGTCGGCGTGGCTGCCGGAGCCGCTGCGCGGCGACGGCAGCCCCGCCGCCGAGATCAGCGGTGAGGAACTGCGGGCCCGCTGGGGCGACGGCCACGACGCCGACTGGTCCGCCGAGATCCGGGTGGAGCCGGCGGACTCCGGCGGCGCCCGCATCCAGCTCGACCTGGCCGGCGGGTCCGACGAAGATCCGGACCAGCTGGCCGACGAGGCGCTGAGCAACCTGGCCCGCGAGGTCGCCGACAACCTCCAGGCCGGCTGACACCGCCGGACGGCCGCTTTCGCACCACGACACAGGAGGAGACCGGGTGAGCGACACTGGCCTACGACAGAAGGCGGCGCGGCTGCGCAGGGCGTACGCGCCGCACGAGCACCGCCCGCTCGGCGGCTACCTGGCGGCGATGGGCACCTACGCCGGGGTTGCCGGGGCGCTGGCCGGCCTGGTCAAGGTGACCGGACGGCCCGTGCCCGAGCGTCCCGCCACCGCCGACGTGGTGCTGCTCTCCATCGCCACGCACAAGCTCAGCCGGCTGCTGTCCAAGGACGCGGTGACCAGCCCGCTGCGGGCGCCGTTCACCCGGTACGACCACCCGATCGGCAGCGGTGAGGTGATGGAGCAGGTCCGCGACTCGGGCAGCTCCACCCGGCACGCCATCGGCGAGCTGTTGAGCTGCCCGTTCTGCCTGGCGGTCTGGGTGGCCACCGGGCTGACCGGGGGCCTGGTGCTCGCGCCCCGGCTGACCCGGCTGGTGGCCACCGCGCTGACGGCGGTCGCCGCGTCCGACTTCCTCCAGATGGCGTACGCGACGGCCCAGCAGGCCGCCGAGGGTGGGCACGACGACGACTGACGAGTGGACGCGCGAAGGGGGCCGGCAGACACCGGCCCCCTTCGTCGTACGCCTCAGCGCTGCATGCCCGACCAGCCGTGCGGCGACTCCGGCTCCCGTTCGTCCTCGTCCGCCCCGGTGATGATCTCCCGATCCACGGCGGTGCGGTCGTGCTCGTTGGCGAAGTCCGGCTCGGGGGTGGTGTCCCTGCCCTTCGGGGGCTGACCCAGCGCCGGCACCTTCTCGTCGTGGTCCTCGTGGTGCGTCATGTCGGTGTCCCTTCTGCGGTCGCTCACGCGACGGAGCCGCCCAGCAGGTCGCTGGCCTCGTCCACCGCGTACTCGCCCTCGGGTAGCGCGTCGATCCGGGCGAGCAGGTCCGCCGGGAGGTCCGCGGCCACGGCCCGTCGGTAGATCTCCGCCTGCGTGACCCGCTCCTGACCTCGGTAGATGTCGTTGAGCAGGTCGTCGAGGGTCTGGGTGTCCGGCTCGTCGGCCACGGGTGCGTCGTCGGTCACGCTGATCAGCTACCCGGGTCGGAATCGGTCAAACGTCGCGCCGGTGGCCCACGTGCCGACAGCGCCGTCCGTACGACATCCGAGACCCAGTACAGACAGCGCCGCCCCCGGCCTTGTGGGCCGGGGGCGGCGCTGGTGTCGGTGTGCAGGTCGCCTCTCGGCGAGTGGCGCTACGCGGCTCCAGCCGGACGGTATTCCGCGAAGGCTATTTAGGTGAGGCCCGGGGACACTGGACGCACCGACACCTCTGTCAACGGACCGACCCCCGCCGCTGTTCCGCCGACATCCGTGTCCGCCGTCACAACCGGTGGCCGTCAGGCCGGAGTCGGCAGGGTGGCCCGACGGGCCCGCACGGCGGTGGCCAGGTGGTCGAGCACCTCGGCGGTGTCGTCCCAGCCGAGACAGGCGTCGGTGACCGAGCGGCCGTACTCCAGCTCCCGCGTCGGGTCGAGGTCCTGCCGGCCCGGCAGCAGGAACGACTCCAACATCACGCCGGTGATCCCGCGCTGGCCGGCGGCCAGTTGGGCGGCCACGTCGGCGGCGACCAGCGGCTGGTTGCGGTGGTCCTTGCCGCTGTTGGCGTGGCTGGCGTCGATCACCAGACGCTCCGGCAGGCCAGCGGCGCGGAGCAGGTCGAGCGCACCGGCCACCGACTCGGCGTCGTAGTTGGGCCGGCCACCGCCGCCGCGCAGCACCAGGTGCCCGTCGGTGTTACCCCGCGTGTGCATGATCGCCGGGGTGCCGGAGAAGTCGATGCCGGGGAAGACGTGGGGCACCCCGGCGGCGCGAATCGCGTCCACGGCGGTGCTGATGCTGCCGTCCGGGCGGTTCTTCATGCCGATCGGCATGGACAGGCCGGAGGCCAACTGCCGGTGCACCTGGCTCTCCACGGTCCGGGCTCCGATCGCGCCCCAGGCGACCGTGTCCGCGATGTACTGCGGAGTGATCGGGTCGAGGAACTCGCAACCCACCGGCAGGCCGAGACGCAGCACGTCGCGCAGCAGTGCCCGCGCGCGCCGCAGGCCGGTGTTGACGTCCCCGCTGCCGTCCAGCCCCGGGTCGTTGATCAGGCCCTTCCAGCCCACCGTTGATCGCGGTTTCTCGAAGTAGACCCGCATGACGATCAGCAGGTCGTCGGCGAGCCGGTCGGCGGCCACGCGCAGCCGCTGGGCGTAGTCGAGGGCGGCAACCGGGTCGTGCACCGAGCAGGGGCCGACCACCACCAGCAGGCGGTCGTCCTCGCGGTCCAGCACGCGACCCACCGCCCGCCGGCCGGTCAACACGTCCGAGGCGAGCGAGGCGTCCAGGGGCAGCTCGTGGTGCAGTAGCGCGGGTGTGGTCAGCGGCACGACACGGTCGATCCGCTGATCGCTGACCCGATCGGTCTCCGGGGTCGTCACGGTGGGAATCCTTCCGCCGACCGTGCCCGGGGCCGGTGCCCGGGAAGAGCCGGCTGCTGCTCGTACGCAAAAGGGCAGGAACGATAGCTCCTGCCCAGCCGGCTCGGTCCGTGGTGACGTCAGATCATGGTGAAGTCACCGGCTTGCGAGCCGGCTGCCTAAACCATCGATACGAACGCGTCACGGGCCCAGCGTACCCGACGCCGCCGGAACTCAGCGGGTCGTCCCAAGAGGCTGGACGATCACCGCGTGGCGGGGCCGGGGCCGGGGTAACAGGGGTGCCATGACAGACGAGCAGAACGATCAGGACCGCGTGGAGTCCCGCGCGCACCTCCTGCCCGAGGAGGCGGCGGTGGGCAGCGACGACCCGGAGGCGCAGGCCGAGGCCATCCTCGCCGACTCGGACATCCGCGAGGAGGACCAGAACGCCGCCCCGGACACGGTGCTGGAGCACCGCACCTCCGATCAGACGGTGGTCGCCTCCGAGCCGCCGGACTGACCGGCCGCCCCGCGAGCCCGGCGCGACCCTCGGTAGGTCTGGTCCCGCAGCCAGGCCAGCGGGCCGGCCGCCCGCAACTCCGGCGGCAGGTTGCCCACCGGGTCGAAGGCGAGCGCCGCGTCCTGACGTGCGTCGAGCTGGGCGCCGATGGTCACCTGCCCGATCGGCCGCCACGGCCCCACGGCGGACGCGACCGCGAGAACCAGGCGCGGCGCGTCCGTCCGGGCGGCCTCGGTCACCGTGGCCAGGCTGTCGCCGAGGTCGATCGACTCCGGGTCGGCCAGCGCCGCCAGCCAGAGCCGGCGCCTGCCCCGCCGGTAGCAGGTGATCGTGCTGTACGTCCCGGCGAAGCGGCGTCGGGGCAGCGGCAGGTTCCGCAGCAACGGGGCCGCGCCGCTGGAGCTGACCAGCAGGTCGAACGGTCGGCCGGCGTCGGAGTGCACGCGCACCGCCAGACCCAGCACGTCCGGCCAGCTGCCCGGCGTGGGCACCCCCTTGGAGAGCCGGACGGTCGCCCGGTAGCGGCCGGGGTCGTCGAGCAGGCTGACCCCGGTGGGTGGTCCGGGCGTACCCCAGATCATCACCTCGGCGGCGAACGAGCGGCCGGCGGGATGCAGCAGCCGACCGCGGCGCAGGCGGGTCAGGGCGGCGGCGGCGCCTTCGACGACGGTGGCGGCCCGCCCGGAGACACGGGGGGCGGGCGGGGTGGCGGTGGGTGCGGGCATGGCCCTCCGGTACCCCGACTGGCCGGCTCGATGCCGGTGGCCGGCTCGCCGGCGGCCGGCACGTCACCTTTCCGCCCCGGGAGATCGGATAGCGTCGTGGCATGCCCGACAGCGGTTACCCCTGGCCCATCGAGACGTCCCGACTGGACAACGGCCTGCGCGTGGTGGTGAGCGAGGACCGCACCGCGCCGGCCGTGGCCGTCAACCTCTGGTACGACGTCGGTTCCCGGCACGAGCCGGACGGGCAGACCGGCTTCGCCCACCTCTTCGAGCACCTGATGTTCGAGGGCTCGGTGAACGTGGCCAAGACCGAGCACATGAAGCTGATCCAGGGCTCGGGTGGCTCGCTCAACGCCACCACCAACCCGGACCGGACCAACTACTTCGAGACGGTGCCGGCCGAGCACCTGGAGCTGGCGCTCTGGTTGGAGGCCGACCGGATGGGCGGCCTGGTCCCCGCACTCACCCAGGAGACGCTGGACAACCAGCGGGACGTGGTGAAGAACGAGCGCCGGCAGCGCTACGAGAACGTCCCGTACGGAGACGCCTGGTTGCGGCTGCTGCCGCTGCTCTACCCACCGGGGCACCCGTACCACCACTCGACGATCGGCTCGATGGCCGACCTGAACGCCGCCGACCTCGCGACCTTCCAGGCGTTCCACGAGACGTACTACGCGCCCAACAACGCGGTGCTCACCGTGGTCGGCGACGCCGCGGCCGCCGAGGTGTTCGCGCTGGCCGACAAGTACTTCGGCGCGCTGCCCGCCCGCGAGGACATCCCACCGGCCCCCGACGGCCGGACCGTCCCGGCCACCGGGCGACCCGCCGTGGAGACCGTGACCGCCGACGTGCCGGCCCCCCGGGTGTACGTGGCGCACCGCGGCTACCCGTTCGGCAGCCCCGGCTACGACGTGCTCACCGTGCTCGCCACCGTCCTCGGCAGCGGTCGGGGCAGCCGGCTCTACCAGCGGCTCGCCGACGGCGAACGGATCGCCCAGCCGGACCTGGTCGGGGCGTACGGGGTGGACCTCGCGCACGCCCCGGCGCCGCTGATCGCCACCGCCACCGCGCGCCCCGGGGTGAGCGCGGAGCGGCTGGCCGAGGGGCTGGCCGAGGTGGTCGACGAGCTGGCCACCGTCCCGGTGACCGCCGCCGAGCTGGACCGGGCCAAGGCGTTGCTGAGCACCGCGTGGTGGCGGCAGATGTCGACCGTGGACGGCCGTGCCGACACCCTCGGCCGGTACACCACCCAGTTCGGTGACCCGGCCCGGGCCGCCGACCGGTTGCCCGCCTGGCTCGCGGTGACCGCCGAGCAGATCGCCGAGGCCGCAGCCGAGGTCCTCGACGCGCCCAACCGGGCGACCCTGACCTACGTGCCCGAGGAGACCGCATGACGCTGATCGCCGACCGTCCCGGCCCGGGTGCCGCCCGCCCGTACCGGTTCCCGCCGGTGGTCCGCCGTGCCGTGGCCGGCGGTCAGGTGGTCGCCGCGCACCTCCCCGGGCAGAACCTCGCCGTCGCGCTGCTGCTGCTCGACGCGGGTGCCGCCCGGGAACTGGCCGGCAAGGAGGGGCTGGGCGGGGTGCTGGCCAAGGCGCTGGAGGAGGGCACCGCGCAGCGGGACGCCACCGCGTACGCGCTGGCCATCGAGGCGCTCGGCACCGAGCTGGTGACCGGGCTGGACTGGGACTCGTTCCAGGTCAGCGTCCAGGTGCCGGTGGACCGGCTCACCGCAGCGGTGCAGTTGCTCGCCGAAGCCGTCCGGACGCCGAAGCTCGACCCGGCCGATGTCCGGCGGGTCCGTGACGACGAGGCGACCGCGCTGCGGATGGACTGGGCCAACCCGGGCCCCCGTGCCGACGCCGCCTTGCGCGCGGACCTGTTCGGCGCCGAGAACCGGTGGGGGCGCCCGATGTACGGCGACCCGGATTCGGTGGCGGGGCTGGACGTGGAGGACGTGACGGTCTTCCACTCCGAGTGGTTCCTGCGGCCCGGCACCCTGATCGTCGCCGGCGACCTGGACCGGATCGACCTGGACGCGCTGGCGGCGGCGGCGTTCAGCGGCACCGGAGGCGGCCCCGCCGACCGGGGCGGCCCGATCGACGTGCCGCTGCGCGGCGGTCGACGGATCATCCTGGTGGACCGTCCCGGCTCGGTGCAGTCCACGCTGCGGCTCGGCCACCCGTCGCCGCACCGGGCGCACCCGGACCACGTACCGATGACGCTCGCCGGCACCGTGCTCGGCGGGGCCTTCACGTCCCGGCTCAACCACCTGATCCGCGAGGTGCGCGGCCACACGTACGGCATCCGCGCCGACTTCGCCTCGTCCCGGCGGTTCGGCCGGTTCGCGGTCAGCTCCGGCGTCCAGACCGCGGTGACGACGCCGGCCCTGGTCGAGGCGGTCGGCGAGATCACCCGTACGCAGGTCGGCGGGGTGACCGAGGACGAGCTGGCGGTGGCGCGTTCCTGGCGGGCCGGGCAGCTCTCGGTCGAGTTGCAGAGCCCGCGGGCGATCGCCTCCGCGTTGACCACGCTGGTGGTGCACGACCTGCCGGACGACTATCACGCCCGGCTGCGCGAGGAGTTGCTCGCCGCCGACGTGGACCAGGTGTCCGCAGCGGCAGCCACCCACCTGCACCCGGACGCGCTGACCCTGGTGGTCGAGGGCGATGCGGCCGTCATCCGTGACGACCTGACGGCCGCCGGCCTGGGCGACCTGGTCACGCACCCCTGACCCCCTTCCTGTGGTGATCATGGGGTGCGCGGGGATTTCGATCACGTAATCCCCCGTCAACCCCATGATCACCGGTGCGCCGGATCGTGCGGGGGAGAGTGGTCGGGGGCAGGCTGGTGTGATGCGCGACCCGGGCGGTGGGAAAGGGGTCCCGGTTGTGGGGGTGGGCTGGGTAGCCTCGCGGGCATGAGGATCAGCATTGTGGGGGCCACCGGCCAGGTCGGTGGCGTGATGCGGCAGGTGCTGGCGGAGCGGGAGTTCCCGGCGGAGCAGGTGCGGTTGTTCGCCTCGGCGCGGTCCGCCGGGCGGGCGCTGCCCTGGCGCGACGGCGAGGTGATCGTCGAGGACGCCGCCACAGCGGACTACTCCGGCCTGGACATCGTGCTCTTCTCGGCCGGTAAGGGCACCGCCCGCGAGCTGGCCCCCCGGGTCGCCGAAGCCGGCGCCGTGGTGATCGACAACTCGTCGGCGTTCCGGATGGACCCACTGGTGCCGCTGGTGGTCGCCGAGGTCAACCCGCACGCCGCCGCCGACCGCCCCAAGGGCATCATCGCCAACCCCAACTGCACCACGATGGCCGCGATGCCGGTGCTGCGCCCGCTGCACGCCGAGGCCGGCCTGGTCGGCCTGGTCGTCTCCACCTACCAGGCGGTCTCCGGTGCCGGGCTGGCCGGCGTCGCCGAGCTGGACGAGCAGGTCCGCAAGGTCGCCGAGCACGCCACCGCGCTCGCCTTCGACGGGTCGGCCGTGGAGTTCCCCGCACCGCGCTCGTTCGCCGAGCCGATCGCCTTCAACGTGCTCCCGCTGGCGGGCTCGGTCGTCGACGACGGCTCCTTCGAGACCGACGAGGAGCAGAAGCTGCGCAACGAGAGCCGCAAGATCCTGGAGATCCCCGACCTGAAGGTCTCCGGCACCTGCGTCCGGGTGCCCGTCTTCACCGGCCACTCGCTCCAGATCAACGCCCGCTTCGCCCGGCCGCTCACGCCCCAGCGAGCCCACGAACTGCTCGCCGACGCGCCCGGGGTGGCGCTGACCGACGTCCCGACTCCGTTGCAGGCCGCCGGGCAGGACCCGACCTACGTGGGACGGATCCGCGCCGACGAGACCGCCGAGTACGGGCTGGCCCTGTTCTGCTCCAACGACAACCTCCGCAAGGGCGCGGCGCTCAACGCGGTGCAGCTCGCCGAGCTGGTCGCCGCCGAGCGTCGCTGACCGTCACGACACCCGAGGCCCCCGTCGGTGACCCGGCGGGGGCCTCGGCCTGCCGAGGGACGCTGCCACAGGGTTCGACGGGCGCGCCAACCGTCCGTCGTGCTTGGATGGACGAAGCCGACCGTGCCATCTGGAGGAGACCATGGCGGACGACCGCACCCAGCAGGCGTTGACCGACCTGATCGCCGGCCGTTCGATGGGTGTGCTGGCGACGATCAAGCGGGACGGGCGGCCGCAACTGTCCACCGTGGTCCACGCGTTCGACCGGGAGGCGGCGTTGATTCGCGTCTCGGTCACCGACGGCCGCGCCAAGACCGCCAACCTGCGGCGGGACCCCCGGGCCAGCTTCCACGTCAGCAGCGAGGACGGCTGGGCGTACGCGGTGGTCGAGGGGCGCGCCGAGCTGACGTCGCCGGCAGCCGAGCCCGGCGACGAGACGGTCGAGGAGTTGGTGGGGCTCTACCGGTCGCTGCGCGGCGAACACCCGGACTGGGACGAGTACCGCCAGGCCATGGTCGACGAGCGGCGGCTGGTGCTGCGCCTGCACGTCGAGCGGATCTACGGCATCCCGCCCCAGGGCTGACGCACGCCGACCCTGTCGGTCAGCCGGGCTCGACCACGGTCACACCCGGCCAGCGCTCCGCCGGCCGATGCCGGGCCAGCCGCCGCCGGGACCCGGCGACATCCACCCGGGCCGGATTGTGCCGCCATATTCCGCCCAGCAGGTCCGCCAGGCCGTACGGGGCGCAGACCACCAGCCGGTCGGCCGCATCCAGCCGGACGGCCACGGCGGTGGCGTACTCCGGCCAGGTGGCGACGGCCTCGGCCACGCTGCGGTACGGGGCGATCGGGTCGCCGCCGAACTTCGCCGCGTACCAGGTGTGCACCGCCGCCTGGTTGCGCGCCTGCCACGGCGGCTCCGCCCAGGCCGCCGCAAGCCGGGCGGTGGCCCGGTCGTCGTCCGTCCGACTCAGCGCCGTCGGGTGGAAGTAGACGACGTCCACGTCCCGGACCGTCGCCGGGTCGAACCCGTCGCCGTACCGCTCACCCCAGACCAGGTCGCGCAGGACGCCCGCGCCGATCCAGGCGTCCGGCAGGCCGGAGTCGCGCACCACGGTCAGCGCCCGGCTCAGCCATCCGCTGCCGGCGACCAACTCCCGCAGCTCGCGTTCGCCCGTCCTCATCCGCCCACCGTAGTCAGCGCAGCGCCGCCCCCGCTGTGGCGTTCCACCCGGCCGCCGCCGCCAGGTGGCGGTCGGCCGGGCCGCCCGCGTTACCCCGCCCCGGGCGGCGGGTAGACGGGCCGTGCCGACACCGAGAGGGGAGCACCATGACAACGGTCGGAGAGTTCATGACGACCCGGTTGGTGACGATGGACGGCAACGACACGCTCACCGCGGCCGCGCAGGAGATGCGCGACAGTGCGATCGGTGACGTGGTGGTGACTGATGGCGACAATGTGGTCGGCATCGTTACGGACCGGGACATCACGGTCCGGGGTGTCGCGGAGAGCATGGACCCGGGCTCGACCCGGCTGAACCAGATCACCACTCGCGATGTGGTGACGGTGAGCCAGTACGACGACGCGGTGGCCGCCGCGGACCTGATGCGTACCTACGCCGTACGCCGGCTGCCGGTGATCGACGACGGGCGTCTGGTCGGCCTGGTCTCGATGGGCGACCTCGCGGTCGAGCGCGAGCCGCAGTCGGTGCTGGCCGACATCAGCGCCGACGATCCGAACAACTGACCGTCCGCCGCGGGCGCGCCGGCTCTCCCCCCGTGGGGAGGGCCGGCGCTGCGTCATCAGCCCCGCTCGACCTGGACCCGTACGTCGGTGGCGGCGCGCGTGGCGGCCACCGTCGCGGCCTCGGCGTCGACCTCGCGCCGCAGCCGCGCCGACAGCGGCGACCACGGGCTGACCGTCAGCTCCAGCCGTCCCTTTCCGGCCTGCCGTGCCCGCCAGGTGCCCACCACCTCGCCGTCCGCCAGCAGCGCGCCGGGATTGCCGATCATCCGCCACAGCTGCCGCTGATGCTCGCGCTCCGGCACCAGCAGGTCACGGTCGCGGCCGGCGAGGAACGGGTCGCCCGGCGGCAGCAGCCGCACCAGCCGTGGCGCGGGTGCGCCGGTCAACGCGTCGAGCGCGTCGGCCGGCAGCCAGGCGGCCCGGCCGTCGACGCGTACCTCGGCCAGGCCCGCCGGCCAGACGCGGCGCAGCTCCGTCACGGCGCAGCCGAGGAAACCGGCCGCGTCGGCCGGGGTGGCGGGGCCGAGCAGCCGCAGGTAGGTCGTCACCACCTCGGCGGTGTGGGCCGCCGAGGCGGGCGGGCCGGGCCAGTCAGCCAACGGTGCGAGCCGGGCGGCGCGGCCGGCCACCACCAGGCGCACCCCGCCGGCGAGCCCGGCCTGCTGGAACACCGAACCGGAGATGTGCCGCGCCCCGCAGGGCCGGCAGTCGTAGGTCAGCTCGGCGGGAACCCGGTCGGAGACCGCCCGGCTGACCACGCCGCGCTCCAATTCGGTGGTGACCACCGCCCGGAACGCCTCGGCCGTGGCCCGGAACGCCGCCAGCCCGAGTCGGGCACCGGCACCGATCTGCCCGGGGATCCGGCGGGTGGCGTCGGCGTCGCTGAGCGGCCAGATGGCCGCGGCCAGGGTCGGCAGCTCGGCGCGCCGGTGCAGGTGCGGTGCACCGCGCATCGACCAGACCAGCTCCAGCCGATCGTCCGGCCCGGTTGCGCCGCGCGCCGCCAGCGCCTGCCGAGCCGCGCCGTAGGGCGTGTCCTGCACGCCGAGGGCCAGCACCGCCAGGTCGCCCGGCCGCCGGCCGCCGGAGCGGTCGAGCTGCTGGGCCGCCACCCGGTAGGCGAGCACCTGCCGTCGGTCGACCTCGGGTGTCCGCACCGTCATGCGCCCCTCCCGTCCCCGATGTCCCGTCGCTTCCGTTCCGATGCCCGGCACGCTACCCGGCCTGCCCGACACCGCCCGGCGGCTCACCCGATCCGGGCGAGGTTGACCGGGGAGCCGGCGGGGACCCGTGCGGGGACGTGCGAAGCCGGCCGTCCGTGCGACGCGAGCGCGCCGGGTGGGATCCCGGACCGGCCAACTGGGGAGGAGTGGACCCGATGGTGGACGCGACCACGAGGTTCTTCGAGGACCTGGACCGGCGGGGGTACGAACCCCTGCTGGCGAAGGCCTCCGGGACGCTGCGCATCGACCTGAACGAGGGGGCGCAGACCCGGCACTGGCTGCTGACGATCGACCACGGCCGGCTGAACGTGAGCCAGGAGGACCGGGAGGCCGACACGGTCATCGGGACCAGCCCGCAGCTCTTCGAGGACATCGCCGCGGGCCGCGAACACGGCCTGGCGGCCCTGTTGCGGGGGGACATGACGGTGCTGGGTGACGCCCGGCTGGTGGTGCAGGTGGAGAGGATCTTCCCGGGCTCCCCGGACGCTCGTGGGCCGCGCCGGCGCTTCACCGGGGAGGTGCACTGATGGGTCAGAGCAACACGATCCGGATCCTCGACGGCAACACGTTCGTCGTCTGCGAGGACACCGGCGACATCGAGGCGACGCCGAGCGAGCCGACCGGGCTGTTCTCCATCGACACCCGGTTTCTGTCCACCTGGGTGCTGACCGTCAACGGCGAGCGGCTCAACTCCCTGTCCTTCGACGACCTCCAGTACTTCGAGTCGCGGTTCTTCCTCGTGCCGGGGGTGGCGACCCACTACATCGACGCGAAACTGTCGATCATTCGGGAGCGGTCGGTCGGCGGGAGCTTCCGGGAGCAGATCACCATCTTGAACCACGACGAGAAGCCGGTCGACCTGGAGATCCGGATGGACGCGGCGTCGGACTTCGCCGACCTGTTCCAGGTCAAGGACGAGATCGTGAACAAGAAGGGCGAGATCTACTCCGAGGTCGAGGCGGACCAGTTGCGGCTGGGCTACCGCCGGGGCAACTTCGTACGGGAGACGTCGATCTCCTCGTCGATGGCGGCCCGCTACGACAGCAAGGGCTTCGCGTACACCGTCCACCTGGAGCCCAACGAGCAGTGGGAGACGGCGATCCAGGTCGAGACCCACGCGGTGGGACCCGGCGGCCGGGACCTGCGCTTCGGCCTGCGGGTGCACGGCGACGAACGGCTCGCCCTCCAGCACGACCTGGAGAGGTGGATCGCGGAGGCACCCAAGGTCAACAGTGAGCACGGCCGGGTGGCTAGCACGTACCGGCGCAGCCTGATCGACCTGGCGGCGCTGCGTTTCTCGCCGCTGTCGCTCGGCGGCGCCACCCTGCCGGCCGCCGGTCTGCCCTGGTTCATGACGATGTTCGGCCGGGACAGCATCCTCACCTGCCTACAGACGCTGCCGTTCACCCCGCAACTGTCCAAGACCACGCTGCGCATCCTGGCGTCCCTGCAGGGCAGCCGGTTCGACGACTTCCGCGACGAGGACCCCGGGCGGATCCTGCACGAGATGCGCTACGGCGAGACCGCCTCGTTCGAGGAGCAGCCGCACTCGCCGTACTACGGCTCGGTGGACGCGACGCCGCTGTTCGTCGTGCTGCTCGACGAGTACGAGCGCTGGAGCGGTGACGTCGCGCTGGTGAAGGAGCTGGAGCGGGAGTCCCGGGCGGCCCTGAGATGGATCGACGACTACGCCGACCTGGTGGGCAGCGGCTACATCTGGTACGAGCGGCGCAACACCGACACCGGCCTGGAGAACCAGTGCTGGAAGGACTCCTGGGACTCGATCTCCTACCGGGACGGCACGCTGCCGCCGTTCCCGCGCGCCACCTGCGAGGTGCAGGGGTACGCGTACGACGCGAAAGTCCGTGGCGCTCGCCTCGCCAGGGAGTTCTGGGACGACCCGGAGTTCGCCGACCAGCTGGAGCGGGAGGCGATGGAGCTGAAGCAGCGGTTCAACCGGGACTGGTGGGTGGAGGACGGTGAGTACTACGCCCTGGCCCTGGACCCGGACGGCCGCCAGTGCGACGTCCTCAGCTCGAACATCGGCCACCTGCTGTGGAGTGGGATCGTCGAACCGGAGCGGGCGGAGAAGCTCGCACAGCACCTGGTGGGGCCGCGGCTCTTCACCGGGTGGGGGGTGCGGACGCTGGCCGAGGGGGAGGCCCGGTACAACCCGATCGGCTACCACAACGGCACGATCTGGCCGTTCGACAACTCCTTCATCGCCTGGGGTCTGCGCCGGTACGGCTTCGCCGAGGAGGCGGCCACCATCGCCAGCGGCATCCTGGACGCGGCGACCTACTTCGACGGGCGGCTGCCGGAGGCGTTCGGCGGCTATCCGCGGGAGCTGACGAAGTTCCCGGTGGAGTATCCGACGGCGTGCAGCCCGCAGGCGTGGTCGACCGGTACGCCGCTGCTGCTGCTGCGCACCATGCTCGGCCTGGAGCCGCACGAGGGGCACCTGGCGGTCGAACCACGGCTGCCGGTGGGGATGGGCCGGATCGAGGTGCTGGACATCCCGGGCCGCTGGGGTCGGGTGGACGCGTTCGCCCGGGGCCGGCTGGACCTGCACAAGCTCACCGACTGACCCGCGCCGGCCAACCGGTCCGGACGCACCGGCGGCGACGCGCGGTCCGGCGTCGCCGCCGGTCGCCGCCCAGGCGATCCCCAGGCGGGCAGGGTAGATTCTGCGGATGCCGGAGCTCGTGTACCCGCCCGTTATCGCCGCCGCCAAGACGATGTTCCGGGTCCTCGACCTGAAGATCACCATCGAGGGCGCCCACCACGTACCCCGCACCGGCGGGGCCGTGCTGGCCAGCAACCACGTCAGTTACCTCGACTTCATCTTCGCCGGCCTGGGCGCGAACGCGTCGGGTCGGCTGGTCCGGTTCATGGCCAAGGAGTCGGTCTTCGCGCACCGCATCGGCGGCCCGTTGATGCGCGGCATGAAGCACATCCCGGTGGACCGGCAGGCCGGGGCGGCCTCGTTCCGCGCGGCCGTGGGCGCGCTCAAGCGCGGCGAGGTGGTCGGCGTCTTCCCCGAGGCGACGATCAGTCGGTCGTTCACCGTCAAGGAGCTCAAGAGCGGCACCGTGCGGATGGCCCGTTCGGCGAAGGTGCCGGTGCTGCCGGTGGCGCTGTGGGGCACCCAGCGGCTCTGGACGAAGGGCCGTCCACGCACCCTCACCCGCCGGCACACCCCGATCACCATCCTGATCGGCGAGCCGATCGAGCCGGCGGACTTCCCGGACCCGAACGTGCTGGCCGCCGAGCTGACCACCCGGCTCAGCGCGCTCGTCGACCGGGCCCAGCGGGAGTACCCGGACTCCCCGGCCGGCCCGGACGACACCTGGTGGCAGCCGGCGCACCTGGGCGGCAGCGCACCGACACCGGAGGAGGCCGCCGCCCTGGACGCCGCCGGTGAGCACCACGCCCCCAGCGCCTGACCGGGAGGTGACCGGATCGTTCCGCATCCGGGCATGATGGTGTCTGCCGTCGCGGCGGCCACCCCGCCAGGATCGGAACCATGAGCAGAGCAGCACTCGTCGTGATCGACGTCCAGGAGTCCTTCCGCCAGCGCCCGATCTGGGCGTACGGCTCCAACCCCGACCTGGTCCGGCAGGTCGACCGGCTGGTCGCCGCGGCGCGGGAACGCGGCGACCTGGTGGTCTGGGTCCTGCACGCCGAGCCGGGCACGGGCGGGGTGTTCGACCCGGCCAGTGGGCACGTACGGCTGATCGAGGGCCTGGCCCCGGTCGACGGCGAGCCGACGCTGGTGAAGACCGCGCACAACGCGTTCACCACCACGAACCTCCAGCAACTGCTCACCCAGGCCGGGGTGCACGACCTCACCGTCTGTGGCATCCGCACCGAGCAGTGCGTCGAGACCACCACCCGGGTCGGCTCGGACCTCGGCTACCGGATGACGTTCGTCACCGACGCCACGCTGACCTTCCCCATCCCGCACTGGGACCTGTCGGAGACCGCCACGGTCGAGGAGATCCTCGCCGACCCGCGCACCCTCGGCGTCGAGCAGATCGTCTCCCGCACCGAGTACGCGCTGGCCGGCCGCTTCGCGACCATCCGCACGGTGGACGAGTTGACGGCTGCGACCCTGACCGGCGCCCGAGGCTGACGAGATGACCCGGGTCGTCTTCCTGCTGGTCCCGCAGCTGCACCTGCTGGACCTCGCCGGGCCGGCCCAGGTCTTCTCCAGCGCCGCCGACCTCGGGTACGACTACCGGCTGCACTACGTCGCCGAGCGGGAGCAGGTGCCCACGGTGCAGGGCGTACCGCTGGTCGCCGAGACCCGGTGGCCCGAGCTGACCCCCGACGACCTGGTGCTGGTGCCCGGTTGGCGGCCCTCGGCGCACGGCCCGCAGGGGCCGGTGTCGCCGGCCGACCTGCGGAGGCTCGCCGACCACCACGCGGGCGGCGGCACCGTGGCCAGCGTCTGCGCGGGCGCGTACGCCCTCGGTCGGGCCGGGTTGCTCGACGGCCGGCGCTGCACGACCCACCACGAGGTGCAGGACGACCTGGCCCGCCGGCACCCGGCGGCCCGGGTGGCCCGTGACGTGCTCTACGTGGTCGACGACCGGGTCGTCACCTCGGCGGGCATCGCCAGCGGCATCGACGTGGCGCTGCACCTGGTGGCCACGCGGCACGGCCCGGCGACCGCCGCCCGGATCGCCCGCACGCTGGTCGTCTACGCCCGCCGCAACGGGCACGAGCAGCAGGCCAGCGCGGTGATGCGGCACCGCTCGCACCTGTCCGACGCGGTGCACCGGGTGCAGGATCTGATCGACAGCCGGTACGCCGAGCCGCTGCCACTGGCCGACCTGGCCGCGGCCGGCGGCGTGGCGGAACGGACGCTGACCCGGCTGTTCCGCGCGACCACCGGGCTGACCCCGCTCGGCTACCAGCAACTGCTGCGGGTGGAACGCGCCGAGCACCTGATCGGGCACGGCACGACCGTGGAGTCCGCCGCGCGGAGGGTCGGCTTCACCGACGCCCGGATGCTGCGCCGCCTGCGAGCCCGGTCCACGAGGTCGGCTCCGGCCCCGAACGGTAGTAGTCGTCCCGGGATCGGAACTCCACCGGCAGCGAGCCCGGCAGGGTGACCCGGCTGTCCCCGGCGAGCCACCCGGTGCCGGCCCGCAGCAGCAGCACGTCGCGCTCCTGGGCGGAGAGGTCGACCATCTGCGGATGGGTCAGCCGGAACATGGCCACCGCCCGGCGGACCTGCCGGGCCAGCGCGACGATCTCCGCGGTCGACCCGCCGAGGGCCAGCGCCGGCTGCTGGATGGTGCGCAGCGCGTCGCAGACGATCAGCAGCTGCGTCGTGCCGTCCGACCCGGCCGGGGGCAACTCCAACCGGGACGGCCACTGCCAGCGGATCTGCCCGCTCATCAGGCCGGCCAGCCGACCCACCGCTCGGATCGACCCGTCGGTGACCAGGGACATCTGCGACCCGGTGCCCACCCAGCAGATCCGCTGGTCGGTCACCGTCACCGTCACCGGCGCGGGCAGCCGCCAGCCACGCCACGACTCGGTGGGCCCGAGCAGGTAACCCGCCACGAGCAACCGGTACCGGCCGAGCACCCGCTCGCCGGGCACCGGGCGCAGGTCGTGACGACGGTCCAGGGCCGGCCCCACATCGTCGTCCGGCGCGTCGAACCGGTGGGGGCCGATGAAGAAGGGGGACGCGTCGGCGTGCATCGTCACGACCTCCCGGTCAGCTGGCTGTGGTGTGAAGCCTCGCGGATCCGGGAGCGGCTGTCATGACGCCCGTTAGGGGGTCGGCCGGTCGTACGTCGCGTGTGACCGGTAGATGCCGATCTCCTCCGGGCGGACGAGGCCGTCCTCGATCGCCCGGGCGAGCAGCGCCGCCTTTGTGGCAGCCGGCCGCCCCGCCCGGGTGTACTTGATCCGCGCGCGGTCGACGTACTGCTTGACGGTGTGTTCGCTGATCTGCATCCGGCGGGCCACCGACGCCTTGGACATCGACTGGAACCACAGCAGCAGCGCCTCGCGTTCCTTGTCGGACAGCATGGGCCGGTCCGGTCGCGGGTCGCCGACCATCGCGCCGGCCAGCGCCGGCGGCACGTACGGGCGGTCGCTCGCCGCCGCCAGCACGGTTGCCACGCAGTGCTCCCGCCCCTCGTGCTTGGCCAGGAACGCGACCGCCCCGGCGTCGAGCGCGGCGAGCATCGTCTCCGGGTCGGTGTGCTCGGAGTAGACCACCACCCGCCGCCCGGCGGCGCTCAGCTCGGCCAGCTTGCCCAGCGCCATCCGGCCGTGCAGCCGCAGGTCGAGCAGGACCACGTCGGCGTCCGGCGCCGCCCGCAGCACCTCGTCCGGGTCGTCACCGGTGGCCAGCACGGTCAGCCTCGGCTCGGTCGCGAGCCAGGCGCGCACCCCGTCGACCACCACCGGGTGGTCGTCGACGATGGCCACCCCGATCGGCCGTTCGCCGGTCACTTCCGCCACCGGGTCTGTGCCCATCTGATGTCCCCGTCCCGCTCGTAGAGGTGCTGTACCGGCCCGTCGTCGTGCTCCCAGGGCGGCGGGCCGGTCGACTCCGGCCCGTCCCGGTCCGGCGTGACCAGGCTGACGACCACCTCGTCGGGGCCGGAGACCACGGTCAGCCGGGCCCACTCCTGGGCGTCGGCGAGGAGGCCGGTGAGCGGGTCGGCCAGCCCGCGGCGGATCTCCACCGGCAGTGGTGGCGGACTGCCGATGGTGACCAGGTCGATGGGCAGTCCGTTGCGTTCGGCCAGGTCGGCCGCAGCGCGCAGTTCGTGCAGCAGGGGGTCGGGCACGTCGTCGGACTCGGCGATCAGGCGGCGCAGTCGAGCCGCCGCCAGCACGCACCGGCGCTGCACCTCCGGGTCGTCGGGGTCGGCCTGTCCGGCGGCGAGTTCCCCGAGCACCCGCCCGGCCGCCGCGGCGGCCAACGTGAGGCGGTCCCGGCGTTCCCGGAGGCCCCGCTCGGCGGCGGCCCGCTCCGCCGCTATCGCGTGACCGGCGGCCGCGGTGGCAGCCCGTTGCCGGGCCAGGCCGACGATCGCCGCGCTGCCCGCGAAGACCGCCACCGGCAGCGAGGAGGTGCCGTACGCGTACATCACGTAGCGGGCCAGGTCGGCCGTGTCGGGGCCGTGCCAGAGCACGGCGACCAGGGCGATCAGCGCGTGTGCGGCCAGCAGCGCGACGAGGCCGGCCACCTGCCGGCCCCACAGCGCCAGCACGAAGAACCACGCGAGCGTCCCCCAGACCCAGTTGGCGGCGGCGAACAGCTGCCGTTCGCCGACGGCGGCGAAGACGGCCGCGTCGACGGCGAGCAGCAGCCCGGCGAGCGGCCACGGTGGCAACGCCGCGCCGAGCAGCAGCCGTGCCCCGGCGACCGCGCCGGCGACCGCGACCAGGACCCAGCCGCCGAGCACCACCGCCGGCGCGGCGTAGTCCGCGCGGGCCGCCAGCACCGCCGGCAGGCCGATGGCGACGTGCCAGGCCAGCGCGATGGCGACGGCGGCGATCCGGGCACCACGGTCGGAGGCGTGCGCCACCGCCGCCGCCGGCGCGGCGGCGAGCGCCACCGACGGTGTCGGGGTTCGAGGCCCTGGCACGCTGGTCAGGCCCGGCTGGAGCAGCGGCACCGGAGACCACAGTGGTGCCTCCGGTGCTCCGGTGCGCTCCGCCGGAACCCCGAGGTCAGCCGACACCGGGCCACTCCAGCCGGATCAGGGTGCCCGCGCCGGGTGCCGAGCGCACCTCGGCCCGTCCACCGATCGCCGCCATCCGGCCGCGGACGGACTCGCGCAGCCCGTACCGGTGCGGTGGGACGCTGGCCGGGTCGAAGCCGGGGCCGTCGTCGGTCACCTCGACCACGACGGCGACCGCGTTCCGGGTCAGCCGCAGCGTGGCCTGCGCGCCCGGCGCGTGCCGGACCACGTTGGACAGCGCCGCGTAGGTGCTGTCGGTGATCGCGTCGGCCACCCCGGCGGGCACCGCGCACGACGCCAGCTCCAGGTGCACCCGTAGCTCGGGCAGCCGCTCGGGCACCGTCCGCAACCGCCCGTCCAGCGGCACCGGGCCGTCGCCGGGCACCGGCCCGACGTCGGTCAGTGCGACGAGGGTACGCAGGTCGGCGGCGCACCGTTCGCGGAATGCGACCGACGGCCCGGGTACCGCGCCGAGCCCCACCATGGTCAGCGTGCCGAGCACGGTGTCGTGCAGGTCGCGGTTCTGCCGCCGTTCGGCCTCCCGGGCGGCCCGGGCGACCAACGATTCCCCGGTCAGCCGCTGGTGTTCGGCGAACGCCCGGTCCGCCCGACCGATCCGGCGGCGCATCACCGTCGCCATCATCGCCGTGCAGGCGGTCTGCACCAGCAGGGTGGCCGCGTGTGCCCGTGCCTCGGCGGGATTGCCGGCCGCCTGCGTCCCGGCCACGTACGCGGCGGTGATCAGCAGCCCGGCCGGGATCGACCAGCGTGCCAGGGCGGTGGCCTGCGTGTTGATCACGGTGGTGCTGGCCAGCACCGCGATCCAGCTGCCCTCGCCGGGTAGCACCTCGGGCGCCACCAGGCGGGGGATGAGCAGGCAGGCCAGCACGGTGACCACGACGTCACCGGCGACCAGGGTCGGGGTGATCCCGTGGCGCAGCGCGCGGGCGGCGTACCAGACCGACCAGCCGGTCAACGCGGCCACGCCGGGCAGCAGGAGGGCCGGCTCGACCGGCGGGGTACGCACCGACAGCGCCACCACCGCCCCGACCAGCCCGCAGGTCAGGCGCAGCAGTGCCGGCAACGTGGTGAAGATGAAGCCGAGTGCGCCGCCGGCCGGGTTGTCCAGCGCGGGCGGCGGCACAGGCGGAGTGGCAACGGCCGGCATCGGGAGGTGTCCTTCCGACAACGACCCGGACCGGGTCCGCGCGGCGGATCGACATCGGAGAATAGCATGGCCGGCGGCAAGTAACGACGCATTATGTGCGGACTGTCGCCCGTGAGTCACGCTTTGTCGACCGGCTCGAGCGGGGTTGGACGGTTGTCGTCCGGTCGGCGGGAACCGCAGCGAGGCGTGGACCTCGCCGGCGCCCTGCCCTGTGGCACGATTTACCAGGTGAGCAGCAGATCCGACGCGACGCAGCGCCTGCGCGACCTCGCGCGGCTGCGCCGGGTCCGCGACCGGATCGACCGGGAGTACGCGCAACCGCTGGACGTCGAGGCGCTCGCTCGCGGCGCGCACATGTCGGCCGGGCACCTCAGCCGCGAATTCCGGCTCGCCTACGGCGAGTCGCCGTACAGCTACCTCATGACGCGGCGTATCGAGCGGGCGATGGCACTGCTGCGCCGTGGCGAGCTGAGCGTCACCGAGGTCTGCTTCGCGGTGGGCTGCTCCTCGCTGGGCACCTTCAGCACGCGCTTCACCGAGCTGGTCGGCGTGCCGCCCAGCACCTACCGCCGTCAGGTCCAGGACGCGGCGGCGGGCATGCCGTCCTGCGTGGCGAAACAGGTGACCAGACCGGTCAGGAATCGAGAAGCGCCGGCCGCCGGGCCGCGCCTAGCCTGACTGTCATGCACACGACCAGCGAGGCCACGCAGTCGCCTGAGCTGCACGCCGCCGACCGCCACGATCTGATCCGCGTGCAGGGCGCGCGCGTGAACAACCTCAAGGACGTCAGCGTCGAGCTGCCGAAGCGCCGGCTGACGGTGTTCACCGGCGTCTCCGGCTCCGGCAAGAGCTCGCTGGTGTTCGGCACGATCGCCGCGGAGTCACAGCGGATGATCAACGAGACGTACAGCGCCTTCGTGCAGGGCTTCATGCCGACGCTCGCGCGGCCCGAGGTCGACGTGCTCGACGGGCTGACGACCGCGATCATCGTGGACCAGCAGCGGATGGGTGGCGACGCCCGCTCCACCGTCGGCACCGCCACCGACGCCAACGCCATGCTGCGCATCCTGTTCAGCCGGCTCGGGCAGCCGCACATCGGCTCGCCCCAGGCGTTCTCCTTCAACGTCGCCTCGATCAGCGGTGCGGGTGCGGTGACGCTGGAGCGCGCCGGACGGACCGTGAAGGAGCGTCGCGAGTTCAGCATCACCGGCGGCATGTGTCCGCGCTGCGAGGGCCGGGGCAGCGTCTCCGACATCGACCTCACCCAGCTCTACGACGACTCCAAGTCGATCGCCGAGGGCGCGTTCACCATCCCCGGCTGGAAGTCCGACAGCTTCTGGACGGTGCGGACGTACGCCGAGTCGGGCCTCCTCGACCCGACCAAGCCGATCCGTACGTTCACCAAGAAGGAGATGCACGACTTCCTGTACCGGGAGCCGACCAAGGTGAAGGTCGAGGGCGTGAACCTCACCTACGAGGGCCTGATCCCGAAGATCCAGAAGTCGTTCCTGTCCAAGGACGTCGACACGCTCCAGCCGCACATCCGCGCCTTCGTGGAGCGGGCGGTGACGTTCACGTCCTGCCCGGAGTGCGGCGGCTCCCGGCTCAGCGAGGCGGCCCGGTCGTCGAAGATCGACGGGGTCAGCATCGCCGACGCGTGCGCCATGCAGATCAGCGACCTCGCCAAGTGGGTACGCGGTCTGGACAAGCCGTCCGTCGCGCCGCTGCTGGCCAAGCTGCAACACACGCTCGACTCGTTCGTCGAGATCGGGTTGGGCTACCTCAGCCTCGACCGGTCGTCGGGGACGCTGTCCGGCGGCGAGGCCCAGCGGACCAAGATGATCCGCCACCTCGGGTCGTCGCTCACCGACGTCACCTACGTGTTCGACGAGCCGACGATCGGGCTGCACCCCCACGACATCCAGCGGATGAACGACCTGCTGCTGCGGCTGCGGGACAAGGGCAACACCGTGCTCGTCGTGGAGCACAAGCCGGAGGCGATCGCGATCGCCGACCACGTCGTCGACCTCGGCCCGGGGGCCGGCACCGAGGGCGGTGAGGTGGTGTTCGAGGGGACGGTCGAGGGGCTGCGGGCCAGCGGCACCCTCACCGGTCAGCACCTGGACGACCGCGCCTCGCTGAAGCCGTCGGTGCGGACGCCGTCCGGGGCGCTGGAGGTGCGTGGCGCCAACGCCCACAACCTGCAGGACATCGACGTCGACATCCCGCTCGGCGTGCTGGTCGTCCTCACCGGGGTGGCGGGCTCGGGCAAGAGTTCGCTGATCCGTGGCTCAGTATCGGGCCGGGACGGGGTGGTGTCGGTCGACCAGGCGCCGATCAAGGGTTCGCGGCGCAGCAACCCGGCGACGTACACCGGTCTGCTCGACCCGATCCGCAAGGCGTTCGCGAAGGCCAACGGTGTGAAGCCCGCGCTGTTCAGCGCCAACTCCGAGGGAGCCTGCCCCGCCTGCAACGGCGCCGGCGTCATCTACACGGACCTGGCGATGATGGCCGGCGTCGCCACCCTCTGCGAGGAGTGCGAGGGGAAGCGGTTCCAGGCGTCGGTGCTCGAATACCACCTCGGCGGTCGCGACATCAGCGAGGTGCTCGCGATGTCCGTGACCGAGGCCGAGAAGTTCTTCGGCTCCGGCGAGGCGCACACGCCGGCAGCACACGCCATCCTCGGCCGGCTCGCCGACGTCGGGCTCGGCTACCTGAGCCTCGGCCAGCCGCTCACCACGCTGTCCGGCGGCGAGCGGCAGCGGCTCAAGCTGGCCACCCACATGGCCGAGAAGGGCGGCGTCTACATCCTCGACGAGCCGACCACCGGTCTGCACCTCGCCGACGTCGAGCAGTTGCTCGGCCTGCTCGACCGGCTCGTCGACTCCGGCAAGTCGGTCATCGTCGTCGAGCACCACCAGGCGGTCATGGCGCACGCCGACTGGATCATCGACCTTGGCCCCGGCGCCGGCCACGACGGCGGCCGGGTCGTCTTCGAGGGCACACCGGCCGACCTCGTCGCCGCCCGCTCCACCCTCACCGGCGAGCACCTCGCGGCGTACGTCGGCGCCTGAGGGAACCCGGCGCGCCGACCGTCCGTCCCATCGCCTGGAGGAGAGGCGGTGGGACGGGTGCGTTCGGTGCGGACGGTACTGGTGACGGCACTGGTCGGCGCGGCGCTCGGCGGCTGCGCGGGCCGCGACGGCGGGCCAGCGGTGACGGACGATCCCGGCCCGGCGCGGATCGTCGAGAAGTGGACGTCCTGCGCCGAGGCGGCACCGCGCTCCGCTGAGCTGCCGGCGCCGGAAGGCGACGACCCGGCGGTCGGGCGGATCGACCCGGCGTTCACCCCGGTCGCCGCCGTGGTCTGCGGACGGGAGATCCAGCCGCGCCCCGGCGGCGGTCGCGACCAGGTGGCCACCGAGCGGCGTGCCGAGGAGATCGCTCCGCTGGTCGCCGCGCTGCGCCTGCCCGACAAGCGGGCGGACGGGGAGATCGCCTGCACCCTCGACATGGTCGTCCCGCCCTGGCTGGCGCTGCTGGACGAGCGGGGCCGCTGGCTGCGGCCGTACCTGCCGACGGACGAATGCCGCAAGCCGCGCGCCGAGGTGCTGGAGGCGCTGGGCGCGCTGCCGCTGACCACGGTGGACACCCGTACCGTCGGGCAGGTCGAATCCGCGGCGGCGGAGGCCGCCGGGTGCGAGCAGCGCTGGGCGGACATGGTGTGGGTGGAGAGCACCATGGGACGGCCCGGACCGCCCGCACCGGCGTCGGTCCCGGACGCGGGGCCACTGCGCCTCTGCGTCTACCAGGTGCCCGCGTCGGAGCAGGGCGGCGGCAAACCGGGCGGCGACTTCGCGTACGGCGGGCCGCTGCCACCCGACCGTCAGGCGGCCGTGCTCCGCATCCTGGCCAAGGCCGGGCCGGCGGCCGAGTGCGCCACCCCGGCGTCCCGCTTCGCGGTGCTGCGCCCGCTGCACGGCACCGGCGGACCCGACCGGTACGTGGAACTCGACGGCTGCCGCCGCTTCCTGGTGCTGCCGACGGCCGGTGGGTCGCAGCTCGGGCAGGGCGACGCCACGCTCGCCGAGATGCTGAGGCGCGGCTGAGCGGCTCTTTCGCCGATCCCGCGTGGGCGGAGCTGACCCGGGTCAGCCGACCGGCAGCACCGCAGGGCCGCCGCCGGCGATGGAGCGGGTGAACGTGCGGCCACCGGACCAGAAGTAGCAGCGCACCCCCCGATCGCCACGCGCCCACAGCTCCGGGGAGGGGAAGCGGTACGCGGTGCCGGTGCGGTAGCGCAACTTGGCGTCGATGGGCACCTTGGCGTAACGGCCGACCACCGTACGGCAGGCGGAATGGATCGGATCCTCGTCCCGGACGGCATCCTCGTAGGAGCGGTCCGGCGCGGTCCAGATGCCCGCGAACTCGAACTGGTGCGCGGCGGTGCAACTGGCCGAGCGCAGCCGGTCCCACTCATCCTCGTTCATGCAGCCGTAGGTCAGCGGCGAACGGCTGCCCACCGCGTCGCGCAGCGTCCCGGCCCGTTGGATCGCCCGGTCGCCGTCGCCGTTGGCGCCGTCGACCTCGTCCAGCTCGAAGATGTCGCACCGGTACCAGCGGCTGCCGCCCGTCCAACCGGCCGGTGAGGTCGGCGCGACCTGCACCGACAGGCGGGCGGTGCGCCAGTCGCCACCGACGAACTGCCTGGCTCGGGTGTCGCAGTCGGCGAAGACGGCGCGCATCGCCGCCGACTCCACCTTGGGCGGGGCGGTCCGCGCGGCCAGGGCGCCGGTGAAGATGCCGACGTGGAAGGTCTCCACCAGGTGCGTCTTCGCGCAGTCAACCGGGGCGTAGCTGGTGAGGTACGCGCTCGGCTCGGGAATCAGGTGGCACTCGCCGGCCTTCGGGCTGAACTGCTGCGCCTCGGCCATCGGCTTCCAGTCGTCGGACAGGTCACCGTCCGTGCCGGTCGGCGTGCCGCAGCCGGCAAGCGCCACCGCGATGATGGCGGCAGCGACCGCTGCCCTGGCGTGGCGTCGCATGTGTTTCTCCCCGTGGCCCCGTGCCGACGCGCGCAGCATATGGCACCGGCGGAACCGTCGGGCACCTGCGTTCGGCCGGACCGGCGCCACCTCTGGAGGCGAGTCCGGTGGCGGCGATCGGGTTCGAGGCGCGTCGGGCGACAGTCAGAGGTGCGTCGTATCGTCCGGGCATGGCTGCCCGCATTGATCTGACCCTCGACTCGAAGGACGCACCGGTGCTCGCCGCGTTCTGGAAGACGGCCCTCGGCTACATCGACGAGCCACCGCCCGTTCCCTTCGCGACACGTGAAGAGTGGCTCGCGCAGCTCGACCCGCCGGAGGACGACGTCGCCGACGACGGCGCGTGGCTGTGTGATCCCGCCGGTGTCGGCCCCAACCTCTCCATCCTCAACGTCCCCGAGCCCAAGACGGCGAAGAACCGCCTGCACATCGACATCCGCGTCCCGGGTCATGGCAGTCCCGAGGAGCGGTGGGCACGGATCACGGCGGAGGTTCAGCGTCTGGTGCAGGCGGGCGGGAGGGTCCTGGAGGACGTCGAAGGACACCACGTGGTGATGGCCGACCCGGAGGGCAACGAGTTCTGCGTCGCCGCGACCTCACCGTGACCGACGAGGAGTGAGTTCCACACCACCAGGCCGAGCAGCACCAGCACCCCACCGGCCACCGAGAGGGCGTACGCCCGCGGGTCGCGGCTCCTGGTGTTCCGCACCGTCTTCGTCATGCTGGTCCCCTCGGTTGTCGGCCTCGCCGGGCCGCGCCGCCGGGGTTGTCGCTATTTCCACTTGTCGTCCTTGAACCGGACGACCAGGACCACCAGGACCGTTCCGAGTGCGGCGAACAGCAGTCCGGCCGGGATCGTGGTCCACGACATCAGGAACGACAGCGAGCCGGAGGTGTGCCCGTTCTCCGCCACGAACGTGCCCGGGTCGTTCGGGTCCACCCACACCGCCATCTTCGGCCCCGGAGTCCTGCCGCAGCCGGTCACACCGGCGCAGGGGATCCAGGTGGTGTACTGCCTCGACTCGTACAGGTAGGAAAGTTCGATGCGGTCGATACCGCTGCCCCGGCCGCCACCCCCGGCCCGGTCGGAGACATAGGCGGTGACCGGCACGCCGTCGGCTCGCAACCGGTCCGCCTCAGACGACACGTGCCAGCGGTAGGCCACGGCACCACCGGCCAGGCCCAGTCCCGCCAGCAGTGCGACCAGCCCGGTCACCAGCACCTTCATCCGTGGACGCATACCGCTGCGCGGTGGTGCGGGCGCAACGCGCCGTCGCTTCGTCACCGGTCCACTCTCCATCAGGGACGCAAACCTGTTGCCCGGCGAGGGATCGGACCATCCACGAACCCGTCAGACCGGCGGGGTAGCTAAGATCCACCGCCGTGAGCTCTCCAGATCAGCCCTCGGCCTCGGCGTCGCGCCGCCCTAGTCGACGGATCGTCATCGTCGTCGCGGCGGTACTGGTCCCCGTTCTGCTGGTCGCCGCAGGTGTGGTCACCTACTTCATGGGGGGATTGAACGACGACGGTCAGTTCCGCGCGGAACCACCGGCCTGCGAGACGGTGCAGCCCAGCCTGCACCTGCTCGCGACCGCCTACGCCGTGCGACTGGAGGGATCGAACAGCTGCTCGGTGTTCCTGCCCAAGGATCACCCGGCCTACATCCCGACTCCCGTGATGACCATCGACTACTACGTCGCGACCCCTCAGCGGGAGGACGCGCCAGACGCCGCCAGTGGCGTCCTGCGCAAACTGGGGTCGGAGGTCAAGCCGCTGTCCGGCGTCGGTGACGAGGCGTACTCCCGGAACCGGAGTGTCTACGTGCGAGTCAGCAACCTCGTCGTGGGGGTCACGGTGTTCCCCCTTGCCCCGAGCCCGGAGTCCCAGATCCACGACTTCGCCGCCGACCTGGCCGAACGTCTGCGGCGGAGCTGATTCGACGCGTTGTCAGCCCACCGCGCGCTTGCGGCGACGCCCCCGGTTGCGATTGTGTGCAGACATGCCGGATCACTCCGACCGTGTCGACTCGTACCTGATCTGCGGGACTCCTCGCACCGGCAGTTCGCTACTGCTCGGATTGTTGGAATCGACCGGTGTCGCCGGTCATCCGCAGGCGTACTTCCGTTCACCCGACGAGCCGCTGTGGGTCGAACGCTGGCAGATCCGCCGCACCGCCGGGGGCGGCTTCGACTACGCGGACTACGTGCGGGCCGCGCTGGCCGCCGGCCGGACGGACAACGGCGTGTTCGGTGCGAAGCTCATGTGGGGAACGCTGGACGAGGTCGTCGACAAGCTCGCGAGCGTCCACCCGGACCTGGCTGGCAACGACGTCGCACTACTGGACCGGGCATTCGGCCGTACCCGGTTCGTCTTCCTGCGCCGCGACGACGTCCTGGCGCAGGCGGTGTCCTGGCTGCGCGCGGAGCAGACAGCCAGGTGGTTCATCGGCGGCAACGGTGAGATCGGCGGCGACGCCGGCAACGGGCAGGCACCCCGCTTCGACGCGGACGGCATCACGCACCTGATCGAGACGATCAGAGAACACAACGCGGCCTGGGAGTCGTGGTTCGCCACGTGGGAGATCCAACCGCTCGTCCTGCGCTACGAGGAGCTCGACACGGACATGGTCGCCGCCACGCGCCGCGTCCTCGACTTTCTCGGCCTCCACCTGCCCGAGGGGAGCACCATCGTCGCCCGGCACCAGCGCCAGGCCGACGAGCTCAACCGTCAGTGGGTCCAGCGGTACCGCGAAGAGGTGACCGATGGCCGGGGAGACAAGCCGCTGAGCTGAGGTGATGGTGGCGCGCCCGGCAGGATTCGAACCTGCGGCCTTGGGATTAGAAGTCCCCTGCTCTATCCGCTGAGCTACGGGCGCATGGCGTGGATGTCGCGCCAAGAGGGTACCGCCGCCCGCTCGGCCGGCGGGGAAAAGGGTGCCCGCGTCCACGTTGCCGAGCAGGGTCTCACGGGGGCCGGCGGGCCGGCATCCGGGTTCCCCGGGACCGGCCCGGCGCTGGACCGTACCCTCGGCTGGTGCTGCTGGACTCCGACGCCGAGAACGACGTCGCCTACGAGCTGTGCCAGATCGTCGGGCGCGCCATCCTGCCGTACCGGTCGTCGGGCGCCCTCGACCACGGATTCGGCACCGCGTTCTTCTTCCAGGGCGCCGACGACCCGGTGGGGGAGTCGCTGCTGACGGCGGCCGACCTCGTCGGTGGCCAGGGCGGGGAGTTGAGCCTTCGGGGGAGCGTCACCGAGCCGGCCGGGGTCGCCCCGGCCGTCATCGCGGAGGGCGACATCAGGCCCGGCTGGGCCCGCTTCCCGGGCGACGGCGTGGCCGTGCTCCCCACCGCCGGGCTGCACCGGTACGCGGGCGACGGCGGCTGGCGGTGGCGGGTGCAGCCGGTGCCCGCCGGGATCGCCGCCGGGCCCGAGGTGGTCGCCCGCCTCGGCGCCGACGCCGGTTCCGCCTTCGTGCTGGCCCACGGGGTACGCGAGGACGGGTCCCGGCCGCTGGAGGTGGCCATCGAGCGGGTGGTCCGTGACGGGGACACCGTGCGGATCACCACCGAGCTGCCGCCGGGGTACGTCGGGGCGCCGGTCTTCGTCGTGCAGGCCGACGCCGCCGGGGAGGTGTCGCTGTACTGCCTCGGCCTCGTGCTGCCCGGCGTCGGCGGTCACCCGGTGGCGACCTTCGACCGGATCCGCGCCGTCCTCCCGTCCACGGCCGGCGACGCCTGAGACAGACAGCCTCGACCTGCGGCGGCCCTGGCTGCCGTGGGCGAGCCGTCGGCTTCAGTCGCCGGCCGTCGTCGCATCGGCCGGATCGGTCGCCGGACGGCGAGTCTCCGGCAGTCGGGATGCACCGCCGGCCTCCCTCGAGGCGGCACCGGACGAAGCGACGTTGACCGGCGTGGGACCGGCCGGGGCGGTGGGGCCGGCGGCGAGGAACGCCTCAGCCCACCGGCCGACCTCGTCGAAGACCTTCCGGCGTACGGCGGGGCCGGAGAGCGTGAGGTCGTGCAGCCCGCCGTCGAAGCGGGCCAGGGTGACGTGGCGGCCGAGCCGGGGCGCGTACCGGACCATGTGCTCGACGTCCAGCACGGCGTCGGCCAGGGTCGCGTTGTCGTGCCACCGGGTGCCGCGGAAGGAGCGGGTCGAGCAGGCCAACAGCACCGGCACCTGGATGTCCAGCCCGGCGCGCAGTCGGCGCTGGCCGCTGCGGATCGCGTTCAGCCAGCCGGCCCGGACCGGGAACCCGGCCAGCGGCTTCCACGCCAGGTCGTAGGTCCACTCGCCGCGGTGGTCGGCGTGGATGCTCTCGCCGTACACCGTGCCCAGCCCGAACGGCAGGATGCGGTGCGGCGCCCTGCGGCCCAGCCGGGAGGCGGCGGCCGCGAGGGGTCGACGCACGGCCCAGGGGGCGTTGAGGTCGAAGAAGGGGCTGTTGAGCACCAGGCCGTCGATGGTGTCGGTGTCGCGGCGGGCGTCCGCCCAGAGCGAGATGATCAGGCCGCCGGTGGAGTGGCCCATCGCCAGCAGGGTGTCATGCCCGTCGTCCCCGCGGATGATCTCGGCGGCGGCGTCCAGCTCGGGGAAGTAGTCGCTGATGTCCTGGCAGAAGTTCGGGGTCTGGTGCGGGAGCAGGCTGCGGCCGTACTTGCGCAGGTCGAGGGCGTAGAAGTCCCAGCCCCGCTCGGCGAAGAAGTCGGCCAGGTGGGTCTGGAAGAAGTAGTCGACGAAGCCGTGCACGTAGAGCACGGCCCGCCCGGTGGGGCGCTCGGCCCGCCGCCGGACCAGGGTCGCGACGACCGGTCCCTCGTCGTCGGTGCCCAGGTCGATCGTCTGCCGCTCGTACGGCGGCCCCAACACGTCCGGTTCCACGCTCGCGACGCTACGCCGGGACGCTACCCAGCGGTAGCCCCGCGCCTGCCCGCCCCGCGCACCTCTCCGCGCCGCGATCTTGCACTTGCTGCCTCCTCATAGCGCGTGAAAGGCGCGAAACGAGGTTCGAAAGTGCAAGATCGCGGGACGCGGCGAGGTCAGGCCGTTTCCGCGTCGGCTCGGATCGGGTCGGCGGCCGGGAGAGCCTCCGGGTCCTCGGCCGGGTCGATCTGGTCCTGCGGCTGGCTGACGTCGCGCAGGTGCTTGTTGTGCCGGGGCTCCTGGCGGGTCTTCGCGTCGTTGAGCCGCCGGCGCAGGTCGTCGCGGACGTCGTTGAGCGCGGCGTGCAGGTCCTCCTCGGCCGAGGTGGTGACGATCTTCTGCCGGCCGGCGATCCAGCACTCAAGGGTCACCTTCTGCCCCCGAGCCTCCCGGTCCTTCACCGACACCTCCAGCTCGGTGGCGTCGGCGTGGAAGCCGGCGAGCCGGGAGTCGAGGGTGGCGAACTGTTCGGCGATCCAGTTGCGGTCGCCCTGCGAGAACCCGGTGCCCACCCGCAGGCACTCGGCCACGGTGGCCGGGTTCGCCACGGCGCTCATCGCCGCGCCTCGGAAGCGGTTGCGGAGCCGATGGTGGTGATCATCATGGCGCTGACCTCTCGTCGACGTGGAGCTGTCGGTGGTGCCTTGATCAAGTCCATACCCAGTTCGGTCGGATCCGGAACCGCCGGGTTGGCCGTACCACATCGGGGCGTGATCAGGGCGTTGTCCACAGGCGGCTTCGTCGTCCACAGATCGGGGTGGGGGTGCTGGTGGCCGCCGCCCGTACCGCCCAGGCTCGGTGTCGAGTCGACTCGCGCTGGCAGGCCCCCGATCCCCCTGGAGGGACGATGTTCGACACCTACGTAACGATTGTCGGCAATGTGCTGACCACGCCCGAGTGGCGGCGTACCACCCAGAGCAACACCCTGGTGGCCAACTTCAAGGTCGCCTCCACCGCCCGCCGGCTCGACCGGGACTCCGGCCGCTGGGTCGACGGCAACTCGCTCCGCGTCCGCGTCAACTGCTGGCGCAAGCTCGCCGAAGGCGTGGCGGCCTCGGTGATGGTGGGCGACCCGGTGGTGGTCTGCGGCCGGCTCTACACCCGCGACTGGACCGACGACGCCGGCAACCACCGCACCCTCTACGAGCTGGAAGCCGTCGCCGTCGGTCACGACCTGTCCCGGGGGCGTGCCCGGTTCCTGCGCAACCGGCCCAGCATGACCACCAGCACGGTGGAGGACGCGGACGCGGAGAGCCGGGTGCACGGCGAGCCCACGGAGCCCGTGCCGGCCGGGCAGGCGCCCGTCCTGCCCGACGACCGCCCGCTGGACGACGACTTCGAGTTGCCCGACTTCGGAGCGCGGCACACCGGCCCGTTCACCGCCGGCCCGCTCGACGACGACCCTGTCGGCGCCGACGGTGCGCAGGGCGGTGACGCTGACGACGAGCTGGCCATGTCGCCCGGGGTGGACGACGACGACCCCGACGGCGACCCGGACGACGAGTTGGCCCCGGTGCCGGACGAGGCGGGCCCCACGCCGCCCGCCCGTGGGCGTCGCGGCCGGGGGAGGGTGCCACAGCCGGCGTGACCCTCGGCCCGCCCAGTTCCGACGGCACGTCACGACGGGGGCGGGGTGGCGACGCGACCGGCGTCGTCACCCCGCGTGACAGCGGGGCCGAGGCTCGGCTCGCGCCGGCGGGGCGGTTCACGGATGCGCCGGGCCGGGTCGCCGTTGCGGCGGCTCGCCGTGCGAACGACGGTCCGTGGGATCACGGAACGCGGCTGGCCCGGTCGGTTCCCGGGGTGCTCGTCTAGGCTGGCCGGCCGGAGGTGGTGCGCGTGCGACGGACAGCACCGGTGGCGAACGCGGTGGGGCTGCTGGCCGGGTACGCGCTGGACAGGCTGCTCGGCGACCCTCGCCGGTGGCACCCCGTGGCCGGCTTCGGGCAGGCCGCCGGCGCGCTGGAGCGTCGGCTCTACCGGCCGGACCGGACGGCCGGTGCGGCGTTCACCGTGCTGGCCGTGGGCGGGCCGGTCCTGCTCGGAGCGGTCGCCGCGGCGGCCACCCGGCACCGGCCGGTGACGCGGGCGGTGCTCGTCGCCGCCGGCACCTGGACCGTGCTCGGCGGCCGCACGCTGCGGCACGAGGCCACGCTGATGGGCCGGACGCTGCGCGACGGTGACCTGCCGGCCGCCCGCCAGCGGCTCGGACACCTCTGCGGCCGGGACCCGTCGACCCTCGACGAGTCGGAGCTGGCCCGGGCCACCGTCGAGTCGGTGGCGGAGAACACCTCCGACGCGGTGGTCGCCCCGCTGGTCTGGGGTGCGGTCGCCGGCCTGCCCGGGCTGCTCGGCTACCGCGCGGCCAACACCCTCGACGCGATGGTCGGCCACCGGTCGGCCCGCTACGCCCGGTTCGGCACCCCCGCGGCCCGCCTCGACGATCTTCTCAACCTGGTGCCGTCCCGGCTGACCGGGCTGCTCACCGTCGCCGTCGCGCCGGTCGCGAATGGCGACCGGGACCGGGCCTGGCGGGTGTGGCGGCGCGACCGCAACGACCACCCGAGCCCCAACGCCGGGCAGTGCGAGGCGGCGATGGCCGGTGCCCTCGGCGTCCGCCTCGGTGGCCGCAACGTCTACTTCGGGCGCTCCGAGGTCCGCCCGTTCCTGGGTGACGGCCCGCGCCCCGAGGCGCGGCACCTGAAGCGGGCCGCCCGGATCTCCGGCGCCGTCGGCCTGGCCGCCCTGGGGCTGGCCGCCGCCTACCCGTTGACCGTCGGACGTCTGGCCGGCGCCATCGGCCGGCGCGCGCTGATCGCCACCGTCGGTGGGCGTGGATCGGGCGGTGTCGTCGACCGACGTGGGCCGGGCGGTTCCGGCGGGCGATCCCGCGGACGGGGAGTCGTCGCGGCGCGGCGGGGGAGCGGGTGGTGAGCGGCGGGCTGCTGGTCGCCGGCACCACCTCCGACGCCGGAAAGAGCGTGCTCACCGCCGGCATCTGCCGCTGGCTGCACCGGCAGGGCGTGAAGGTGGCGCCGTTCAAGGCACAGAACATGTCGAACAATTCGGCGGTCGTGGTCGGGCCGGACGGACGCGGCGGCGAGATCGGCCGGGCCCAGGCGATGCAGGCCGCCGCGTGCGGGCTCGCCCCGGACCTGCGCTTCAACCCGGTGCTGCTCAAGCCGGGCAGCGATCTGGCCAGCCAGGTGGTGCTGCTCGGCGAGGCGGTCGACACGATCACCGCCGGCACGTTCCGGCAGCTGCGGCCCCGGCTCGCCGAGACCGCGTACGCGGCGCTGGCCGAGCTGCGGGAGGCGTACGACGTGGTGATCTGCGAGGGCGCCGGCAGCCCGGCGGAGATCAATCTGCGTGCCGGTGACTACGTCAACATGGGGCTGGCCCGGCACGCCAACCTGCCCACCATCGTGGTCGGCGACATCGACCGGGGCGGTGTGTTCGCCTCGATGTTCGGCACCGTGGCCCTGCTCGACCCGGCCGACCAGGCGCTGGTCGCCGGCTTCGTCATCAACAAGTTCCGGGGTGACCTCGGCCTGCTCCAGCCGGGGCTGGACATGCTGCGACACGTCACCGGCCGCCCCACGTACGGGGTGCTGCCCTGGTCGCTCGACCTGTGGCTCGACGCCGAGGACTCCCTCGCCTACGGCCGGGTGCTCGGTCGGCCGGCGGCCCCGCACGGCACCGAATGGCTGGACGTCGCCGTCGTCCGGCTGCCCCGGATCAGCAACGCCACCGACGTGGAGGCGCTGGCCACCGAGCCGGGCGTCCGGGTCCGCCTCACGGTCGAACCGTCCGAGCTGGCCGCCGCCGACCTGGTCGTCCTGCCCGGTTCCAAGTCGACCGTGGCGGACCTCGCGTGGCTCCGGGAAACCGGTCTGGCCGACGCGGTCGTCGCGCACGCGGCGGCCGGCAAGCCACTGCTCGGCATCTGCGGCGGCTTCCAGATGCTCGGCCGGGCCATCCACGACCCGGTGGAGAGCCGCCAGGGCAGCGTCGCGGGCCTCGACCTGCTACCCATCGAGATCACCTTCGATCCGCGCAAGACCGTCCGGCAGTCGGTGGGCACCGCTGGCGACGGCCTGCCGGTGCGCGGCTACGAGATCCACCACGGGTACGTCTCCCACGCCGATCCCGCCCTGACCCCGCTGCTGACCCAGGCCGGTGGCGCCGGCGAGGGTGCGGTGCTCGGCGCCGTACACGGCACGCACTGGCACGGCACGTTCGAGTCCGACGGGTTCCGTCGCCGATTCCTCACCGAGGCGGCCCGGCTGGCCGGGCGCACCGGGTTCCGGGTCGCACCGGACACCAGCTTCGCCGCCGCCCGGGAACGCTCGCTCGACCTGCTCGGTGACCTGGTCGAGGAACACCTCGACACCGACGCACTCTGGCGCCTCGTCGAGACCGGCCCACCCCCCGGCCTGCCCTTCATCCCGCCCGGTCCGCCGCCGGCCTGACCGGCTCGGGTGTCAGAGGCGGATGTCGGCGGGGCGGTCGGTGGTGGGGAGACCGGCGGCGAGCCACGCGTCGACGCCGCCGATCATGTCGGTGGCGCGGCGCAGCCCGAGGGTCTGCAGGCTGGCGGCGGCCAGGCTGGAGCTGTAACCCTGCCGGCACACCAGCACGATCTCCCGGTCGTAGGCGGTGGCCTCGGGGATGCGCCAGGCGCTGGCCGGGTCGAGTCGCCATTCCAGCACCGTCCGGTCGATGACGACCGCCCCGGGCAGGTCGCCCTGTTCGCGGCGCTGCATCTCGGTACGGGTGTCGACCAGCAGCGCGCCGCTGCGGACCGCCTCGATGGTCTGCTGCGGAGTCAGTCGGTGCAGCCCGGCGCGGGCCTGTTCGAGCAGGGCGTCGATACCGGGGCTCATCACGTCTCGGAGCACCACCCGATCATGCCGATTCGGGTGCACGTCCGGCGGCGAACGGGGCGCGCATCACCCGTCGTCGCACCAAATCCCCCGGACGTGACGGTGCCCGGCGGTGGCGGTCGGCCGGACGGGTGAGCGGCCAGCGCGGACCGCGACCGCGCCGTGATCAACTCGCCTCTCCCGATATCGGGGTGTTCCTGTCGACCTGACACCGCGTTGTCCATGACGTGGAGTCGACAACGCCGACTTTCCGCAGCGTCCGACCGCCACGTCGGCGAGGGTCATACTTCGGTCGTGCACCACGTCGCCAACGGAGGAGGCCGCGAGCCGGTGGACGTCGGCGGGGCGGCCGCAAGGGCCTCGGTCGACGTACCGACGGTGGTGGTCGTCGAGGCGTACGCCGAGCTGGCCCGTCGGGTGCTCGCGGGCCCGGCGCGGTTGGGGCGGACCCGGCTGGTGGCGGTCGACGGGCCGAGTGGCGCGGGCAAGAGCAGCTTCGCCGCGCACCTCGCGGATGCCGTGGCGGTGCTGGCCGGCGGCGGTCGGCCGCCGGTGGTGCACACCGACGACCTGCTCGACGGTTGGGACGACCAGCTCACCTTCTGGCCCCGCCTGGACGAGCAGGTGCTGACCCCGCTGCGCGTCGGGCGGCCCGGCGCCTACCGGCGCTACAGCTGGGTCCGGCGCTGCTTTCTGCCCCGCCCGGTCCCGGTGCCGGCCGCGCCGGTGATGATCCTGGAGGGCGTCAGCGCCGCGCGCGCAGTCGTCCGGCCGGAGCTGAGCCTGGCCGTCTTCGTGACCGCGCCCGCGCCGCTGCGGCTGGCCCGCGCGGTCACCCGGGACGGGCAGGAGATCCTGCCCGAGCTGCGCCGCTGGCACGAAGGGGAGCGGGCGCACTTCGCCGCCGACGACACGGCAGACCGCGCCGACCTGGTGATCGACGGCGCGCCGGTCCTGCCACACGACGCGAACCGGTACTACGTGCGGATCCGCTGAGCGGGGCATGGACGTCCGCCACCAGCTGCGGCACGATGCGTGAAGGCCCAGGGCGCGGCGAACGGGGGACTCATCATGTCGGCAACGGACACGCCCGCGCGGCGCCGGATAACCCTCACCGGCATCAGCTCGCGGGCCTGGGAGCATCCGGCCGACCGCGGCGCCCTGGTGGCGCTGCGCGAGCTGCGCGGGTTCGACGACGTGGTGCGGGCGTTCTTCGGCATGTGGAACGAGCGGGGCTTCCGGCTCTCCGTCCTGGCCTCCGGCATCCGCGTCGACCACCGGCAGTATCCGGCGGTGTGGCAGCGCTACACCGAGGCCGCCGCGGCGCTCGACGTGGCCGAGCTGCCCGAGTTGTACGTGACCCAGTCGCCCTGGCTGGGCGCGGAGGCGGTCGGCCTGGAACGGCCGTTCGTCGTGCTGAACTCCGCCTGCGTCCAGCAACTCGACGAGGACGAGCTGCGCTGCCTGCTCGGCCACGAGTTGGGGCACGTGGGCAGTGGGCACGCGGTCTACAAGACCATGCTGATGATCCTCACCAGGTGGGCGGCCAACCTGAGCTGGCTGCCGGTCGGCGCGATCGCGCTGCGGGCGATCATCGCGGCGATGCTGGAGTGGTGGCGCAAGGCGGAACTCTCCGCCGACCGGGCCGGCCTGCTCGCCGGGCAGGACCCGGCGGCCGCGCTGCGCCTGCTGATGAAGCTCGCCGGCGGTGGCGACCTGTCGCAGATCGACACCACCGCCTTCCTGGAGCAGGCCGCCGAGTACGCCGGTGGCGGCGACCTGCGGGACAGCCTGCACAAGATCCGGATGACGGCGTGGAGCACCCATCCGGCGCCGGTGGCGCGGGCTGCCCAGTTGCGGCAGTGGATCGACTCCGGCGCGTACGGGCGGGTGCTGGCCGGGGACTACCCGCGCCGCGACGACGACGGCTCGACCAGCGTCTCGGAGGAGATCAGGGCGGCCGCCGACTCGTACCGGGAGGAGTTCAGCCGGTCCACCGACCCGCTGGTCGGGTTGCTGCGTCGGCTCGGCGACGGCGCCAGCGACGTCGGCGAGTGGGTGGGCGGCACCGCCGGTCGGGCCCGTTCCTGGATGGATGCCGCCACCGAGGCGGCCGCCCGCGCACACCGCGCCGGCCGGGCAGCGCCGGGTGCCCCGGCGGGTGCCGCCTCCCCGGGCGCCGGTGACGGTACGGGCTCGGCCGGCACGCCGGGGTAAGGCCGGCATACGATGCCGGTCATGACCACACCGATCATGTCCGAGTCCGAGGTGCGGGCCGCCGTCGAGCGGGAGATGCCCGGCGTACGGGCCGACCTGGAACGCCTCGTCCGCATCCCCGGCATCGCCTTCGAGGGCTTCGACCACTCGCACGTGGAGCGCTCCGCCGAGGCGGTCGCCGAGCTGCTGCGCGGTTGTGGCCTGGACGTCGACATCGTGCGTTCCGGCGGGCAGCCCGCGGTGATCGGCCGTCGGGCCGCCCCGCCCGGAGCGCCCACCGTGCTGCTCTACGCCCACCACGACGTGCAGCCGATCGGCGACCGGTCGCTGTGGGAGTCCGACCCGTTCGAGCCGGTGGAGCGGGACGGCCGGCTCTACGGCCGGGGCGCGGCCGACGACAAGGCCGGCATCATGGCGCACGTCGCGGCGCTGCGCGCGTACGGTGACGCGCTGCCGGTCGGCGTGGTGCTCTTCATCGAGGGCGAGGAGGAGTACGGCTCCGACTCGCTGGAGCGGCTGCTGGCCGAGCACCGCGACGAGATCGCCTCGGACGTCATCGTGATCGCCGACTCCGGCAACTGGGACATCGGCGTACCGGCCCTGACCACCTCGCTGCGGGGCATCGTCAACTGCTTCGTCGAGGTCCGCACGCTGGACCACGCGGTGCACAGCGGCATGTTCGGCGGTGCCGTCCCGGACGCGCTCACCGCGCTGGTGCGGCTGTTGGCGACGCTGCACGACGACGCCGGTGACGTGGCGGTGGACGGGCTGGTGGGCCGCGAGGGCGCCGTCGTCGACTACCCCGAGGACCGGGTCCGGGCCGAGGCCGGGCTGGCCGAGGGTGTGCGGTTCATCGGCACCGGCCGGATCACCGACCGGCTCTGGACCAAGCCCGCGCTGGCGGTGCTCGGCGTCGACGCGCCGTCCACCGGTGAGGCGCCGAACGCTCTGGTCCCGTCGGCGAAGGCCAAGCTGAGCATCCGGCTCGCTCCGGGCGACGACCCGAAGCGGGCGTACGCCGCGGTCCGCACGCACCTGGAGGAGCACGCGCCGTGGGGCGCGCAGGTGACGGTCAGCTTCGAGCACGACGGTGACCCGTGCGTGATCGACGCGTCCGGGCCGATGTTCGACGCCGCCCGCTCGGCGTTCCGCACGGCCTGGGACGGCACCGACCCGGTGGACATCGGCGTCGGCGGCTCGATCCCGTTCATCGCGACCTTCCAGGAGATGTTCCCGAAGGCGGCGATCCTGGTGACCGGTGTGGAGGATCCGCACGCCCGGGCGCACGGCCCGAACGAGAGCCTGCACCTCGGGGAGTTCGCCCGAGTCTGCCTCGCCGAGGCGCTGCTGCTGGCCAAGGTGGCCGCGGCGGGCACGAACGGGAGTTAGGTGTCGGAACCGTAACTTCCGGTCTGATCTGGGAGTTTGCGGTGTGTCGCGCGCGGGGCTGTTATAGCCTTTCGAACATGAGTACGAACGAGGTGATGGCCCGGTTGGGGGCCGCCGTCAGCGCGCTGGGGGACGTCGACGTCTCCGCGTGGTCCGAGGACACGCTCAACGAACAGCTCGGTGAACTCTCCGCCGCCCTGGTCGCCCTCGACTCGGCGCTCTCGCGGGTCGCCGGCGAGGTCCGCGCCCGGGGGCTGCGCATCGAGGAACCGGTTCCGGCCTGACCCGCCGCCCGTCTGGGTGGCGGCGCTCCCGCCGACACCGCCCGGGCACGGCAATGCCCGGGCGGTGTCGGGGGCGGCTGGCAGGATGGGCTCCGTGCGGTTCATCGACCTGGCAGCCACCTCCGCCGCCGTCGGCGCCACCAGCGGCCGGCGGGCCAAGGTGGAGCTGCTCGCCGACGCGCTGCGCCGGCTCGACCCGGCCGAGGTGGAGCCCGGCGCGGGCTACCTGGCCGGTGAGCTGCGCCAGCGGCAGACCGGCGTGGGATATGCGAGCCTGCGGGACCTGCCGCCACCGGCCGCCGAGCCGACGCTGACCGTGGCCGCCGTCGACGCGGCCATCGAGCAGATCGCCGCCGTGCAGGGCGCGGGCTCGCAGGCCCGGCGCCGGGCGTTGCTCGGTGCCCTCTTCGCGGCGGCGACCGCCGACGAGCAGCGGCTGCTCACCAATCTGTTCAGCGGCGAGCTGCGCCAGGGTGCCCAGGCCGGGCTGCTCGCCGACGCGGTGGCCCGCGCCGCCGACGTGCCGGTCGCGACGGTCCGGCGGGCTCTGCTGCTCGCCGGTGACCTGCGTGCGGTGGCGGTCGCCGCGCTGGCCGGAGGTGCCGCCGAGCTGGCCGGGTTCGGCCTGCGGGTCGGCCGGCCGCTGGCGCCGATGCTCGCGCAGAGCGCACCCTCGGTGGACGAGGCGCTGGTCGCGACGGGCACGCCGGCCGTGGTCGACGTGAAGCTCGACGGCATCCGCATCCAGGTGCACCGCTCGGGCAGCGACATCGCCGTCTTCACCCGCAGCCTCGACGAGATCACCTCGCGGGTGCCCGAGGTGGTCGCGGCGGTCCGCGCGCTGCCCGGCCGGGAGTTGGTGCTCGACGGCGAGGCGATCGGCCTGGACGAGACCGGCCGCCCCCTGCCGTTCCAGCAGACCTCCAGCCGGGCCGCCCGGCGCACCACACCCAGCACAACGGGTCGCACCCCGGTCGCCCCCGCGGTGCTCGCGGCCGCCGCCACCACCGGCCAGACCGTGCTGACGCCGTACTTCTTCGACCTGCTGCACCTCGACGGCACGGATCTGATCGACCTGCCCGGCCGGGAGCGGTGGGCGGCGCTGGCCGGGGCGGTCGACGAGTCGCTGCTGGTCGGTCGGCTGGAGGTCGACGGTCCGGAGCAGGCCGGGGCCGCGTTCGCCGCCGCCATCGACGCCGGCCAGGAGGGCGTCGTGGTCAAGGCGCCGGACGCCCCCTACGACGCCGGCCGGCGCGGCGCGGCCTGGGTCAAGGTCAAGCCCCGGCACACGCTCGACCTGGTGGTGCTCGCCGTCGAGTGGGGCAGCGGGCGGCGGCAGGGCTGGCTGTCCAACCTGCACCTCGGCGCCCGCGATCCGCGCACCGGCGACTTCGTGATGCTCGGCAAGACGTTCAAGGGTCTCACCGACGAGCTGCTGCGCTGGCAGACCGAACGCTTCCTCGACCTCGCCGTCGAGCGCGGCGACTGGGTGGTCCGCGTCCGCCCCGAGCAGGTGGTCGAGATCGCCTTCGACGGGGTGCAGACGAGTTCGCGCTATCCGGGCGGGATGGCGCTGCGGTTCGCCCGGGTGGTGCGGTACCGCGACGACAAGTCCGCCGCCGAGGCGGACACCATCGACGCCGTCCGCGCCATCCACGCCGGGCGCGCCACCGGCTGACCGGGCGTCAGGCGGACGGGCTCGGCGTTGGCTCCGCGGCCCGGTCCAGCGGTTTCGGGGCGGTGCCGATGCCGGCGGCGCGCCGCGCCTCCCGCCGGGCCACCCAGCCGTAGCCGAACAGGGCCATCACGGCGAAGAGCCACCACTGCACGACGTAGCCGAAGTTCTGCCAGTTGTTGGCGTGCCCGACCGGCACCGCCTTGAACACCGGGTCGGCCGCCGGGGTCTGCTCGTCCAGCAGCAGGTAACCGCCGTACACCGGGTAGGGCAGTTCGCGGGCCAGCCGCGGCACGCCGATCCGTCGGGTCTCCAACCGACCGTCGCGCCGGTCCACCGCGCCGGCGCCGCTCTCGGTCTCGTGCACCCGACCGACGACCGTCACGTCGCCGCTGGGCACGGCGGGCACCGGTGGCTGCGCCGTCGCCCCGCCCGGCGCCGGCGGGATCCAACCCCGGTCCACCAGCAGCGCCGTGCCGTCGGCGAGCACCAGCGGGGTCAGCACCTCGAAGCCGACCCGGCTGTCCACCGTCCGGCCACGGACCAGGACGGTGTTCGTCGGGTCGTACCGGCCGGTCGCCGTGATCCGGGTCCAGACCTTGTCCTCGGCGGGGGCCGGGCCAGCCGTTCCCGCGCCGCCGGTGGGGGCGCGCAGCGCGTCGCTCAGCGGCGCCGGTGCCATCCGCTGGCCGGCGTCGATCCGCTCGTTGACCTCGGTGCGCCCTCGGTAGCGGTCCAGCTGCCAGTTGCCGAGCAGCACCATGACCGCCGCGCCGACCAGGGTCAGCGCGAGAGCGCCCAGCCAGCGTGGGCTCAGCAGGAACCGGTACACGGCACCGAGGCTACCCGTATGACGGGGGCCACTGACCTCGGCCGGGGCCGGGACGGGACAACCGGTGCGGGTTGGCGGTGCTCGCGCGTCCGACCGGGCGGGTATCGTCACGCGGACGGACCGGCCCCCCGGTCGGCCGTCGGTACCCCGCCGCCCCCGCGAGGAGTCGATGATGACCGTCGTGCCGCGCCTGGTGCTCAGCGCGCCGTCCTCCGGGCATGGCAAGAACGCGTTGGCGATCGGGCTGCTCGCCGCCCTGGCCGACCGGGATGTCGACGTCGCCGGGTTCAAGCTCGGGCCGGACCACGTCGACGCCGCCTACCTCGGCCTCGCCGCCGGTCGGCCCGGCCGGGTGATCGATCCCCGGCTGGTCGGCCTCGACCGGCTCGCCCCGCTGGTCGCGCACGGAGCCACGGGCGCCGGGCTCGCCGTGGTGCAGGGCAGCATGGGTCTCTACGACTCGGTCGGTGGTCGCCCGGAGCAGGAGTCCACGGCCGCCGCCGCGGCCGCGCTGCGCAGCCCGGTGGTGCTGGTGGTCGACGTGGCCGCGATGGGTCAGTCGGTTGCCGCCCTGGTGCACGGTTTCCGCTCGTACGACGAGCAGCTCTGGCTCGGCGGGGTGATCCTCAACCGGGTGGCGTCCTCCCGGCACGAGGCCATGCTGCGCGAGGCGCTGGACGACGTGGGCGTGCCGGTCTACGGCGCGCTGCGCCGGCAGGACCTGCCGGCGGTGCTGCCGTCGCGCCGGCACGGTGTGGCGCCGGTCGTCGACGGGTCCGCCGACGCGATCCGCGCGGTCCGCCGGCTGGGCGAGGCGGTCGCCGCCACGGTCGACCTGGAGCGGCTGCTCGGCTTGGCCCGCTCCGCCCCGCCGCTGCCCGCCGCCGCGTGGTCGCCGGAGGAGGCGCTCGGCCCGGTGCCGGCCCCGGCCGACCGTCCGCTGGTGGCGCTGGCCGGTGGGCCGGGCGGCAGCTTCAGCCACCCGGAGACCGCCGAGCTGCTGCGGGCCGCCGGCGCCGAGGTGGTCATGGTCGATCCGCTGCGCGACGAGGCGCTGCCGGCCGGCACGCGTGCGCTGGTCGTCGGCGGCGCGCTGCCCGAGGCGTACGCCGAGCAGCTGTCGGCCAACCGCCGGCTCTGCATAGCCGTGGCCGAGTTGGCCCGCACCGGGCGTCCGGTGGTCGCCGAGGGCGCCGGCCTTCTCTGGCTGGCCCGGGAGCTGGACGGGCTGCCGATGTGCGGGGTGCTGGACGCGGTCGGCGTCAGTCGGGACGGCCTGGTGGTGGGCTACCGGCAGGCGACGGCACAGACCGACAGCGTGGTCGCCGCCAGCGGCACGCTCCTGGTGGGGCACAAGGAGCACCGCGCGGTGCTGACTCCGCGGGCCGGTCAGCGCCCGGCCTGGAGCTGGGACGGCGGCGCGCCGGAGGGCTTCGTCTGGCGCAACGTGCACGCCTCCCAGCTCACCCTGCACTGGGCCGCGCACCCGGCCACCGCTGCCCGGCTGGTCGCGGCGGCGGCGGAGCCGGCAGCGTCGGCGGAGCCGCCGGCCGAGGCAGTGCCCTCGCAGCCCGGTGTGGTGCCGGCGTGATCGGTCAGGTGGCGGTTCGCCGCTTCCCGTCGTTGACCGTCTCCACCCCGCGCACCGAGGTGCGGCGGCTCACCGCCGCGGACGCGGCGGCGGTCGGGGAGATCTTCGCCGACAAGCTCACCCGACGCTGGCTGCCGCTGGCCGACGACTCCGGTCCGATCGACGGGCACGCCTGGTGCACGGATCTGGCTCGGCAGCGACGCGACAGCGGCGAGGGGGACCACTACGCGGTGCTCCGCCGGGAGGACAACCAGGTGGTGGGCTCGCTGTGGACCCGGCGCACCGACTGGGGCGCCCGGCTCACCGAGGTGTCCTACGCGATGGCCCCGCACGCGCGTGGCTTCGGGCTGGCCGCCGAGGCGGTGGACGCGGTGGCCATCGCGCTGATCCTGGAGCACGACTTCCAGCGGGTCGAGCTGCGGGTGGCACCCGGCAACCTGGCCTCCTGCCGCGTCGCGGAGAAGGCCGGGTTCAGCTACGAGGGGCTGCTGCGCAACGCGGGTTTCGTCCGCGGCGGCCGGGTCGATCTGGAGCTGTGGTCTTTCGTGGCGGCCGATCTGCGGTGACCTTCCCGGTCACCCCACGATGGCGTCCGACGGTGGGGTGAACTGGCGGGTGGGTTGGCCCTTCAGTCCGTCGCGGAGGGTCTCCGCGACCGCCGCGATCGGGATCTGGGACTGTCCGTCTCCCACGGCGTTGAACGGATTGTCGGGGTCGGAGATGAAGCTGGCCGCTGCCAACTCCGGGGTGTAGCCGACGAACCAGGCCGACCGGGTGCTGTCGGTGGTACCGGTCTTGCCGGCCACCGGGCGGCCGACCGTACCCCGGACGCTGTCGGCGGTGGACCAGCCGCCGCACCCTCCACGCGCCGGGGTGTCCCCGGTCGGGCAGCGGGCCGCGTCGGTGGCCGCCCGGGCGGCGTCCGCGCTGACGACCTGCCGGCAGCGCGGCTTGGCAACCTCACGGTGGATGCCGCCGGGCGTGACGTACGTGGCCGGCGTGCCGTCCCGGGTCATGATCGCCGACACGGGGATCGCCTCGCAGTAGCGGCCGTCGGCCGCGATGGCGGCGTAGGCGTTCGCCATCTCCAGCGGGGTGGCGTCGGAGACGCCCAGGGTGAACGAGCCCCACTTCTTCGCCTTGGCCGGGGACGCCTGTTCCCGGTCGACGTCGGTGCGCCAGCGCAGCCCGAGCTGCTCGGCGAGCCGCACGGCCCGGTCGGCGCCGACCTTCTCCTCCAGCCACACGAAGTACGTGTTGACCGACTTGCCGAAGCCGGACCACATGGTCTGCTGCCCGGTCATGGCACCGCTGGCGTTGGACGGCGCCCACCCGTCGTAGACGGCCGACTTGTACCGGTACGGCGCGTTGAACGAGGTGGAGAGGGTCATCCCGGAGTCCAGGGCGGCGAGCATCGGGAACATCTTGAACGTCGACCCGGCCTGGTAGCCCGGCAGGTCACCGCCGCCGAGCAGGGGCGCCACGGTGTTCGGGTAGTTCGCCTTCACCTTCGGCCCGGCCTCGGGGTTGGAACTCTGCGGGTTCTCGCTCAGGTCCAGTGAGTACGTCCGGTTCACCGCCATGGCCTTGACCCGCCCGGTGCCGGGCTCGGAGACCACGATGCCGTTGGCGAACGGGCTGCCGGTGCCCTCCTTGGCGCCGACGTTCTTCTCCGCCGCCTCCTGGATCTTCGGGTCGATGCTGAGCACGATCCGGTAGCCGCCCCGGCGCAGCTTGTCCATCCGTTCCAGCCGGTTCGCGCCGAACGCGGGCTGCGCGCTCCACCAGTTCTTCAGGTAGTCGCAGGCGAAGCCCCAGCTGTTGTACTTCTCCGGCACGGCCGCGCAGTCGTTCGGCGGGTTGGTCAGCTTCAGCCGGATCGGCTCGGCCTTGGCGGCGGCGGCCGAGTCGGGGGAGAGGTACCCGAGCTGGCTCATCCGGTCCAGCACGTAGTTGCGCCGTCCGGTGGCCTCCTTCTGGTCGGAGTCGGCCGGGTCGTACTCCGACGGTGACTTGACCAGCCCGGCCAGGGTGGCCGCCTCGACCTGGGTGAGGTCCTTGGGGGTCTTGGAGAAGAAGATCTCGCTGGCCGCGTAGATGCCGTACGCGCGGTGCCCGAAGTACGCCGAGTTCAGGTAGCGCTCCATGATCTGTTCCTTGCTCAGCTCCTTCTCCAGGTCCAGCGCCATCCGCATCTCCTTGACCTTGCGCAGGCTGGTCTGCTGGGTGGCTTCCTGGACCTCCTTGGGCGTGGTCGCGCTGTCCCGCAGGGCCATCCGGACGTACTGCATGGTCAGCGTCGACGCGCCCTGGGAGACCCCGTTGGAGCGGGCGTTGGAGACGAAGGCCCGGGCGACGCCCTTCGGGTCGACGCCGTGGTGCTGGTAGAAGCGGGAGTCCTCGGCGGCCACGATCGCCTGCTGGATGTTCGGCGACATGTCCGACAGCTTGGTGTACTGCCGGTACTCCTCGTAGAACATGGTCAGCACGGTCTTGCCGTCGGGGGCGTAGAGGTAGGAGGTCTCGGCGGGCAGGGCGGTGGTCAGCAGCTTGGTCTTGTGCTCCATGGCGTGCGCGGTGGCCTTCGCGCCGAGCCCGGTGAGGGCGACCAGCGGGTAGGCGGCGGCGGCGATCACGATGCCGGCGATCAGCCCGGCGCGGAGAAGAGGAACGAGTCGACCAGCGGCAGCAAGGGGTCGGTTGCTCACGTGGTCAAGTTATGACAATTCCGATTCGAATATGAGAAGAACTCATAAACCGGCCGGTGGTGATGCGTCTTACGTCGCGATCGACTGTCCCACCGGCCACCTTCCCGGCAGGATCGCGGACATGTCTGATCAGCCGAGCTCGCCGGCGCCGGCCGCCGGGTCCGCCCCCGAGCCGGACCTGGCGCACCACGGCGACGTGGAGGCGAGCGCCGGCCTGATCGACCTCGCCGTCAACGTCCGCCGGGCACCCCTGCCGGGCTGGCTGGCCGGCCCGATCGCCGCCACCCTCACCGATCTGGCCCGCTACCCGGACCCGGCGCCCGCCCGCGCCGCCGTCGCCGCCCGGCACCGGCGTCACCCGGACGAGGTACTGCTCACCGCCGGCGCCGCCGAGGGCTTCGTGCTGATCGCGCAGGCGCTGCGGGGCGTCCGCCGCCCGGTGGTGGTGCACCCCCAGTTCACCGAGCCGGAGGCGGCGCTGCGGGCCGCCGGGCACCCGGTCGAGCGGGTGCTGCTGGACCCCGCCGAGGACTTCCGGCTCGACCCGGACCGGGTGCCGGCCGACGCCGACCTGGTGATGATCGGCAACCCGACCAATCCCACCTCGGTCCTGCACCCGGCGCGGACCCTGGCCGCGCTGGCCCGCCCGGGCCGGGTTCTGGTGGTCGACGAGGCGTTCGCCGACACCACCGCCGCCGCCGGGCATCCCGGTGAGCCGGAGTCGCTGGCGCAGCGGCCCGACCTGCCCGGGCTGCTCGTGCTGCGCAGCCTCACCAAGACGTGGGGACTGGCCGGGCTGCGGATCGGCTACCTGCTCGGCGCGCCGGAGCTGCTGTCCCGGCTGGCCGCCGTCCAGCCGCTCTGGGCCGTCTCCACACCCGCGCTGGCCGCCGCGTCGGCCTGCGCCACCCCCGTCGCGGTCCAGGCCGAACGCGCGATCGCCGCCGAACTCGCCGCCGACCGCGACCACCTGGTCGCCCGCCTGGCCGACCTGCCCGGGGTACGCGTCGCCGGCCGCCCGGCCAGCGCGTTCGTGCTGCTGCACCTGCCGGGCGCGACCCGGATCCGGGCGGTCCTGCGCGACCGCGGCTGGGCGGTACGCCGGGGCGACACCTTCCCCGGCCTCGGCCCGGACTGGCTGCGGGTGGCCGTGCGCGACCGATCCACCACCGACGCGTTCGTCGAGGTGCTGCGCGAGACCATGGAGGAATGATGCTGGAGACCACGATCGCGGCGATCCGGCCGCTGGACGAGTCGGCCATGGCCGACGCCCGCGAGCTGCACGGCCGGCTGACCAAGCCGGCGGGGTCGCTGGGGGCGTTGGAGGAGCTGTCGGTACGCCTCGCCGGCCTGGCCGCGGCCTGCCCGCCGCCGGTGCCCGAGCCGGCCGCGGTGGCGATCTTCGCCGGTGACCACGGGGTGCACGCCCAGGGGGTGACCCCGTGGCCGCAGGAGGTCACCGGACAGATGATCGGCAACTTCCTGGCCGGCGGGGCGGTGGTCAACGCGTTCGCCCGGCAGGCCGGCGCGTCGGTCACCGTGGTCGACGTCGGCGTGGCCGCCCCGCTGCCGATCGCGCCCGCCCAGCCCGCCGCCGAGGCGGCCATCCTCGACCCGTCCGTGCCCCGGTTCGTCGCGGCGACCGTGCGCCAGGGCACCCGGGATCTCGCGTTGACCGCCGCGCTGACCCGGGACGAGGCGCTGGCGGCGGTGCAGACCGGCATCCGGATCGCCGACGAGCTGATCGACGCCGGAGCCGGCATCCTGCTCACCGGGGACATGGGCATCGGCAACACCACGCCGGCCGCCGCGCTGATCGCCGCGTTCACCGGCGCCGACCCGCTCGACGCCACCGGGCGGGGCACCGGGGTCGACGACCCGACGTACGCCCGCAAGGTGGCGGTGGTGCGGGCCGCGCTGGCCCGGCACACGCCCGACCCGGCCGACCCGCTGGGCGTGCTGGCGGCCGTCGGCGGGCTGGAACACGCCGCGCTGGCCGGGCTGATCCTGGGTGCCGCGGCCCGCCGCACGCCGGTGCTGCTGGACGGCGTGATCGCGGTCTCCGCCGCGCTGGCCGCCGCGGCGTTCGCCCCGGACGCGGTCGGCGCCATGGTCGCCGGTCACCGCTCGGCCGAGCCGGGCGCGACGGTCGCGTTGCGCCACCTCGGCCTCGACCCGCTGATCGACCTGGGGCTGCGCCTCGGTGAGGGCACCGGCGCGCTGCTGGCGCTGCCCGTTGTGACCGGCGCCGTCCGGGTGCTGCACGAGGTGGCCACCTTCGACTCCGCCGGTGTGGCCGAGAAGTGACCAGCAGTCCGTACCCTCTCGGCCTGCGGCTGGACGGGCGGCGGGTGGTCGTGGTGGGCGGCGGCGCGGTCGCCACCCGGCGGGTGCCGGCGTTGCTGGACGCCGGCGCGGACGTCCTGCTGGTGGCACCGGAGCTGACCCCGGCGCTGCGCGCCCGGGCGGACGCGGGCCGGCTGCGCTGGCTGCCGCGCCGGTTCGCACCCGCGGACCTGGACGGGGCGTGGCTGGTGCAGGTGGCGATCGACGACCCGATCGCGGCGGCGTCGGTGAGCGCCCTCGCCGCCGAGCGGCGCATCTTCTGCGTCCGCGCCGACGACCGGATGGCGGCCACCGCCTGGACCCCGGCGGTGACACGGCACGGGCCGGTCACCGTGGCGGTGCTCGGCGGCGGCGACCCACGCCGCGCGATGACCGTCCGCGACGCCATCCGCGACCTCCTCGACGCCCGGAAGGCGCCTGCGGTGGAGGACGGGTCCCTTCCGGACGTCGCGGGCGGACGGGTGGCGCTGGTCGGGGCGGGACCGGGCGACCCGGAGCTGATCACCGTGAAGGGCTGGCGGCTGCTCACCGAGGCGAACGTGGTGGTCGCCGACCGGCTGGTCCCCGGGCTGCTCCTGGACGAGTTGCGCCCCGACGTGGAGCTGGTGGACGCCTCGAAGATCCCCTACGGCCCGTCCCGCGCCCAGGAGGAGATCAACCAGATCCTGGTCGATCGCGCCCGTGCCGGGGCGCAGGTGGTCCGGCTCAAGGGCGGCGATCCGTACGTCTTCGGTCGGGGCGGCGAGGAGTTGCTGGCCTGCGCCGCCGCCGGTGTGCCGGTGACCGTGGTCCCCGGGGTGACCAGCTCGATCGCCGCCCCGGCCGCGGCCGGCATCCCGGTCACCCACCGGGGGGTGGCGCACGAGTTCACCGTGGTCTCCGGGCACGTCGCGCCCGACTCGCCAACCTCGCTGGTGCGCTGGGAGGCGCTCGCGGGCCTGCGCGGCACCCTGGTGATCCTCATGGGGCTGAAGAACCTCGCGGCCATCACGGCCACCCTGATGGCGCACGGCCGGTCGCCGCAGACGCCGGCCGCCGTCGTCCAGGAGGGTACGACGGGCGCCCAGCGGGCACTGCGGTCGACCCTCGGCACGGTGGCCGACGACGTGCTCGCCGCCGACCTGCGCCCGCCCGCGGTCGTCGTGGTGGGCGACGTGGTGGACGCGCTCGACGCGCTCGACGCCTGAGGAGCGGGCGTGCGGGCCCCGGCGCTCCTTCCACGAGGATGAGGTCGCGTCTCCGCCGGCACGAGGATGGGATGGTCCCTGCCCGCCCTTTGCTCTGCTTCACCCGAGGCAACACAAACATCGTCGCCGTGTTGCGTGCGGTGAAGCAGAGCAAAGGATGCGCCGAGGGCGAGGTGGCGGCGGCGCTCGGGTGACCGCTACCCGCCGGCGCGGCCACCGACCGACAGCGCCCGATCGACGACGGGGCCGGAGCAGAAGCTCCGGCCCCGTCGTCGTACGTGCGTCGACTACTGCTTGAGCATGTTGTCCAGCAGCAGGGCACAGCGGATCAGACCGAGGTGGCTGTACGCCTGCGGGTGGTTGCCCAGCCCGCGCTCCGCGAGCGGGTCGTACTGCTCGGGCAGCAGCCCGGTCGGGCCGGCGGTGAGCACCATCTGCGCGAACAGCTCCTCGGCGTCGGTGCGGCGGCCGGTGCGCAGGTACGCCTCGATCAGCCACGCCGTGCAGATGTGGAAGCCGCCCTCGCGGCCGGGCAGGCCGTCGTCCCAGTGGTAGCGGTAGACCACCGGGCCGCTGCGCAGGTCCGCCTCGATCCGCAGCACGGTGGACAGGAAGCGCGGGTCGTCGCCCGGAAGCAGGCCCGAGAGCCCGATCCAGAGCGACGAGGCGTCCATGTCCTCGTCGCCGTACGCGACGCTGTACGCCTCGACCTCCTCGTGCCAGCCGTGCTCCAGCACGTTGGCGCCGATCCGGTCGCGCAGCTCCACCCACTCGGGGCGGTCCTCGCCACCGTGCTGGCGCATCACGTGCAGCGCCCGGTCGACGGTCATCCAGCACATCACCTTCGAGAAGATGTGGTGCCGGGGTGGCAGCCGAGCCTCCCAGATGCCGTGGTCGGGCTCGTGCCAGCGGCGGCGGACCGCCTCGACCATGTTGTCCAGGACCCGCCACTCGTCCTCGCGTACCGAGCCGCGGGCGTCGGCGACGGCCGCGATCAGGTCGGCGATCGGGCCGAAGACGTCCAGTTGGAGCTGGTGGTTGGCGAGGTTTCCGACCCGGACCGGCCGGGAGCCGGCGTACCCGGGCAGGGTGTCGATGACGGCCTCGGCGCCCAACTCGTACCCGTCGATCGTGTAGAGCGGGTGGAGCCGCTCGGGGTGCCCGCCGGTGCGCTCGATGCAGCCGTCCACCCAGAGCAGCAGCGCCTCGGCCTCGCTGAGGGAGCCCAGGTCGACCAGCGCGCGGGCGGTCAGTGCCGCGTCGCGGAGCCAGCAGTAGCGGTAGTCCCAGTTGCGGACGCCGCCCAGTTCCTCGGGGAGCGAGGTGGTCGCCGCGGCCAGGATCGAGCCGGTCGCCTCGTGGCAGAGCCCGCGCAGGGTGAGCGCGCTCCGGGCGACCAGGTCACGGGCGGTGGACGGCAGCCGCAGCGAGGCGACCCAGTCCTTCCACGGCTGCTCGGCCGCGGCCTGCCGCTCGTGGATCGGCACCCGGTGGTGGTCCAGGCTGTGCGTGCCGAAGCGCAGCTCCAGCACGACCTGCCCGCCGGCGGCGGAGAGGTCGACGACCGCCTTGGCGGTCTGGTAGCCGGCGTCGTTGCTGACCTGCCACTGCACGCCGGGGGAGTAGAGCGCGACCGGCTCGTTGGAGCCCAGCACCAGCAGGCCGTCGCCGAGCGGCTGCAACTGCACGGCGACCTGACCGAACTCGGGTCGTGGCGCGAACTCCACCCGTGCCCGGCCGCTGCCGGTGAGCACCCGGATCAGGGTCGAGTCGCCGGTGACCGCCACCGGGTCGTCCGGCGCGGTCTCCCGGGCCGGCTTGTCCAGCCAGTCGGTGACGGTGAGCCCGGACCAGCGGGTCTCCACGGTCATCGTGCCCGAGCGGTAGCGCTGGCCCAGCGGGATGCCCCCGCGTTCCGGCGCGATGCTGAAGTGCCCGGCCGGGCTGCCGCCGACGAGGTCGGCGAAGATCGCCGCCGAGTCCGGTTTGGGGTGGCAGAGCCAGCTGACCTTCGCCTCGGGGGTGAGCAGCGCGACGGTGCGGCCGTTGGCCAGCATGGAGTGCCGCTCGATCGGCACCGCCCGCTCGCCGAAGAGCCAGTGTCGCCGGGTCTCCAGCAGCAGCGCGAGCGCGCGGGCCGCCTCGAGGGGATCGGCCACCCGGTAGTCGGCCCGGGTGTCCCCGGGCCCGATCTTGATGCCGAGGTCCGGCCCGTGCAGGTTGCCGAAGGCGTTCTCGTCGGTCACGTCGTCGCCGATGAAGAGCACGGCGCTGGCCGAGAGCTGGGTCCGCAACTGGTCGACCGCGGTGCCCTTGTGGGTGGCCACCACGGAGAGTTCGAAGACCTCCTTGCCCTGGGTGACGGTGACGCCGTCCCAGGTGGCGGGGCCGTTGCGGACGGCCTCGATGGCCGCGGCCGCGATCTGCGGGTCGACCCCGCGGGTGTGCATGGCGACGCTGGCCGGCTTGCGTTCCAGCCGGATGCCGGGGTGCTCGGCGGCGATCTCGCGCAGCGCGTTGCGGACCCGGGTGCGCACCGCGACCAGCTCGGGGGAGAGCCGCTCGACGAAGCCGATGTCGAACTCCGAGCCGTGGCTGCCGACGAGGTGCACCTCGCTGGGCAGCCGGGAGAGCGCGGCCAGGTCGCGCAGCGCCCGGCCGGAGACCACCGCCACGGTGGTCTGCGGCAGTGCGGCGAGCGCGCGGACCGCGGCCACCGACTCGGGCAGCGGTACGGCCTTGCTCGGGTCCTCCACGATCGGCGCCAGTGTGCCGTCGTAGTCGCAGGCGATCAGGAGTTGGGGGACCCGGGCGATCCGGCCGATGGCGGAACGCAGCTCGGGGTCCATCACCCCGGTGGCCGTCGCCGCTCCGTCGTTGACGGACGTGTTCACGCGGCCTCCGCCTCGGGAACTCCGAGTTCGGAGAGGAAAGACTTGGCCCAGTGACCCACGTCGTGGGTACGCAGGTGACGTTGCATTGTCCGCATCCGGCGGCGTGCCTCGGTTTTCTCCACGTGCACGGCCCGGAGGAGGGCGTCCTTGACCGCGTCCGGGTCGTGCGGGTTACACAAAAATGCCTGACGCAGCTCGGTGGCGGCGCCGGCGAATTCACTGAGCACAAGCGCGCCACCCTGGTCGGCGCGCGATGCGACGTACTCCTTGGCTACCAGATTCATTCCGTCTCGCAGCGGGGTCACCATCATCACGTCGGCAGCGACGTACATCGCGGCCAGTTCACTGCGACTGTACGACTGATGCAGATAGTGGACCGCAGGCACGCCGACCCTGCCGAATTCGCCATTAATCCGACCAACCTCGCGCTCCACCTTGACGCGAAGTGCCTGGTAATGCTCGACGCGCTCCCGACTCGGTGTGGCCACCTGCACCATGACGGCGTCCGGAACTGTCAACTTTCCGTCAGCCAGCAGCTCCCGGAAGGCCTTGAGCCGCAACTCGATGCCCTTGGTGTAATCCAGCCGGTCCACGCCCAGGATTATCGTCTTCGGATCGCCCAGCTCGGCACGGATCTGCTTGGCCCGCGCCTGGATCGCCGGGTCGGCGGCCATCCGCTCCATCTCCTGCGTGTCGATCGAGATGGGGAAGGCACCCGCCTTCACCTGCCGTCCGTCGACCTGGATCATCTGCCCCTCGTAGCGCAGACCGAGCAGGTGCCGGGCCAGCCGGACGAAGTTCTGCGCGGCCAGCCGCTGCTGGAAACCGACCAGGTCGGCGCCGAGCAGACCGCGCAGGATCTCGGTCCGGAACGGCATCTGCATGAACAGCTCGATCGGCGGGAACGGGATGTGCAGGAAGAAGCCGATCCGCAGGTCCGGCCGCAGCTCCCGGAGCATCGCCGGCACCAGTTGGAGCTGGTAGTCCTGCACCCAGACCGTCGCGCCCTCGGCCGCCACGTCCGCCGCGGCCTCCGCGAACCGCGCGTTGACCAGGCGGTACGCCTCTCGCCAGCGACGCTTGTAGGCCGGCGTCTCCACCGCGTCGTGGTAGAGCGGCCAGATCGTCGCGTTGGACTGGCCCTCGTAGTACCGCTCCAGCTCCTCGGCGCTCAGCGGCACCGGGTGCAGCCGGATCCCCTCCAGGTCGAACGGCTCGGGGGCGGCACCGGTGCCGCCGGCCCAGCCGACCCAGGTGCCCTGGTGTTCGGCGAGCACGGGATGCAGCGCGGTGACCAGCCCGCCGGGGCTGCGTCGCCACTGCCGTCCCTCGGGTGTGCTCACCTCGTCGACCGGCAGGCGGTTCGCCACTACGACAAAGGAGCTACGGACGGTCACGATCGGCCACCTCCGGGTACTGACGGGTCCACCGCGATGAGCGTACTGAGCGTAGCTGCGGCCTCTGGTGCCCCGTGCCGGAGTTCCCTACCCGCCCCACGCATGCTCAATCCGGGTCGTGATCTTGTCAACAAGCTGGCTCCTCGGGCGGCACGGCGTACTCCTGGGGCGGGGTGATGTGGGCGAAGCGGGCCGAACCTGTCAGGATTGACGATGGCGTGCGCGCGGCCGGCCCTCCGGCCGGTGGCGGCGGGCGGTCCTCGCAGCCCGCGTCGCGCCGCCCATCATGCGACAGCAACCGACGGAGGTAGCCCGCACCGTGGCCCAGTTCATCTACGTCCTGGAAAAGGCGCGCAAGGCGCACGGCGACAAGGTCGTGCTCGACAACGTGACGCTGAACTTCCTGCCGGGGGCCAAGATCGGTGTGGTCGGCCCGAACGGCGCCGGTAAGTCCAGCCTCCTCAAGATCATGGCAGGGTTGGACAAGCCGAGCAACGGCGAGGCCCGGCTGATGCCCGGCTACACCGTCGGCATGCTCGCGCAGGAGCCCCCGCTCAACGACGCCAAGACCGTTCTCGGCAACGTCGAGGAGGCCGTCGCGGAGACCAAGGCCAAGCTGGAGCGGTTCAACAAGATCGCCGAGCAGATGGCCACCGACTACTCCGACGAGCTGATGGAGGAGATGGGCAAGCTCCAGGAGGAGCTCGACCACCTCGACGCGTGGGACGTCGACTCCAAGCTCGAACTGGCCATGGACGCCCTGCGCTGCCCACCGCCGGACGCCGATGTGACCCAGCTCTCCGGTGGTGAGCGCCGCCGCGTCGCGCTCTGCAAGCTGCTGCTGGAGGCGCCCGACCTGCTCCTGCTCGACGAGCCCACCAACCACCTGGACGCCGAGAGCGTCTCCTGGCTGGAGCAGCACCTGGCCAAGTACGCCGGCACCGTCATGGCGATCACCCACGACCGGTACTTCCTGGACAACGTGGCCAACTGGATCCTGGAGCTGGACCGCGGCCGGACGTACCCGTACGAGGGCAACTACTCCACCTACCTGGAGAAGAAGGCGGCCCGGCTGGCCGTCGAGGGTCGTCGCGACGCCAAGATGAAGAAGCGCCTCACCGAGGAGCTGGAGTGGGTCCGCTCCAACGCCAAGGCCCGGCAGACCAAGTCCAAGGCCCGCCTGGACCGGTACGACGAGATGGCCACCGAGGCGGAGAAGACCCGCAAGCTGGACTTCGAGGAGATCCAGATCCCGCCGGGCCCGCGCCTGGGCAGCACGGTCATCGAGGCGTCCCACCTCACCAAGGGCTTCGGCGACCGGATCCTGATCGACGACCTGTCGTTCTCGCTGCCCCGTAACGGCATCGTCGGCATCATCGGCCCCAACGGCGTCGGCAAGACCACGCTCTTCAAGACGATCGTCGGGCTGGAGGAGGCGACCAGCGGCGAGGTCCGGGTCGGCCCCACCGTCTCCCTGTCGTACGTCGACCAGAACCGCGAGGGCCTCAACGGCGACAAGACCGTCTGGGAGGTCGTCTCCGACGGTCTGGACTACCTGATGGTCGGCAAGGTCGAGATGCCGTCGCGGGCGTACATCGCCGCGTTCGGCTTCAAGGGGCCGGACCAGCAGAAGCCGACGAAGGTGCTCTCCGGCGGCGAGCGCAACCGGCTCAACCTGGCGCTGACGCTGAAGATCGGCGGCAACGTCATCCTGCTCGACGAGCCGACCAACGACCTGGACGTGGAGACCCTCTCCAGCCTGGAGAACGCGCTGCTGGAGTTCCCCGGCTGCGCTGTGGTCATCTCGCACGACCGGATGTTCCTGGACCGGGTGTCCACGCACATCCTGGCGTGGGAGGGCGACGACCAGAACCCGGCCAAGTGGTTCTGGTTCGAGGGCAACTTCGACGCGTACGAGAAGAACAAGATCGACCGCCTCGGCGCGGAGGCCGCCCGGCCGCACCGGGTGACCTACCGCAAGCTGACCCGCGACTGACCGGCCGAGAAGGTGTCTGACCGGTTCGTCTACCACTGCACGCTGCGGTGGTCCGACCTGGACGCGTACGGCCACGTCAACAACTCGCGCTTCCTCACGCTGTACGAGGAGGCGCGGGTGGCGTTGATGTTCGCCGGCGGCCGGGCCTGGGGGGTCGGCTCGTTCGCCGACGGGGTGGTGATCCGCCGGCACGAGGTGGACTACCTGCGCCCGGTCGACTACGCGCTGGGCCGGGCCACCGCTGAGGCCGCGCCCACCGTCCGGATCGAGCTGTGGGTGGAGGAGATCCGGGCCTCCCGGTTCACCGTCGCCTACGAGCTGTACGACGGCGAGGTGCTGGCCAGCCGAGCGCGTTCGGTGCTGGTGCCGTTCGACCTGACCCGCCAGGTGCCCCGGCGGATCACCACGGAGGAGCGGGACTTCCTGCTCACGTACGCCCCGCAGGGCGGCGGGGCGTGACCCGGCCGGGCACGGCCGGACCGGACCGGGTGGCGGCGTCGGTGCCCGGCCACGGCATCGCCGGCGTGGCCGACGCGGGCGCCTTCCTGGCCCGGCTGGTCCGGCTGGATCCGGTCGCGCCGGTCCGGCTGCGGCCGGCCGGCGCCGCCGGGCGGGTCGCCCTCTGGGCCCGGCTGCCGTGGCAGGTGCTGGTGGTGCGGACGGTGGATGGCGGTCCGGCCGACGGTGCCGCCGAGGACGTCACCGTGGCCGCCGCCGAGCTGCTGGCGGAGCTGGAGCGCGGCGGTCCGGCTCTGCCGGCGCGTCGGGACGCGCAGTGGCGGTGGCCACTGCCGCCGGCCCGCAGCCGGCCGGTCGAGGCGCTGCCCGCCGCCGAACTGCGGCGGATCGCGGACGCGGCGGCGGGCACCCTGCGGACGGCGAGCGAGCACGGGGTCGCCGGCCGCGCGGTGGGCCAGCGGGTGCTGCGAGACGCGCTGCTCGACCACGTGGCCGTGCTGGTCACTCCGGACGGCCCGCCCGGCCCGCCGGTGGAGGTGCCGCAGCGGCTGGTGCAGGGGCTGGTCCGGATGGGCTTCCTCGGGCCGGCTGGCGGCACGCCCGGCGCCCCGGGCGACGCTGCCGTCCAGGTGCGCGTGGCCGGCCGTTGGGTCGGCCTGGTGGGACCATACGGAGCGGCCTGGTTGCAGAAGGCCACCGATCTCGCCGTGACGCCCCTGGCTACTCGTCCGAACGGATGACCCCTGGTCATTCTTCTGGGCTGGGGCGGTCGTTGGGGGGATGCTTCAACCCGGCTGTCCGGGTACCGTCCATCCTCGGATCCAACGCACCGTAGGCGGCTGGATCCGCTGGGGAGTGAGGTGCGCGAGCGATGCCGTGGTGGTCATGGCGCCCCGGTCCCGCCGACGGCGGCGATCCGGAAACCCGAAGCGGGATCACAGTGGAGAGCGCGGTCCGGGTCGGACCGCCCAACCCTCGCCAGCCGGGGGACGACTGCCCGTCCAACGAGCGGCCCGTGCTGACCGAGATGCCGGCCACCATCGAGCCGGTGAGCCTGCGCCGGGTCTGTGACGCACTCGACCTGCTCGACGTGCGATACCTGGCCGACGGCGACGGCAACCTGCTGGCCATGTGGGAGCGGCACGCCGTGCTGGTGACCCTCGAGGGCCCGGAGGACGAGATCCTGGTGATGCGGGCCCGTCCGCACGCCACGGTGCCGCCCGACTGGGCCGACCGGGCCTACCGGGTGGTCAACGAGTGGAACCACACCCGACGGTTCTGCAAGGCGTACATCGGTGACCCGACCGAACGCGGCCAACTGCCGATCTACGCCGAGCTCCAGGTGCCGCTCGGTGCCGGCACCCACGACGCGCTGCTGGTCGAGATGCTCGACTGCGGCGCCGCGGTGGCCACCAGCTTCGTGGACTGGCTGCACGACGAGGGCGCGCTGCTCTGAGGCTGCCGCGGGCCGGGTGCCCCGGGCCGGGCCGTCAGGCGTCGGCCTGGTCCTCCATGGTGTTGACCATGAAGTACGCGGCCCGCTCCAGGTAGTCCCAGAGCGCGCCGGCGACCTGCGGCTCCAGGTCGAGCCGGTCCACGGCGTTGCGCATGTGCCGCAGCCAGGCGTCCCGCTCGGCCGCGCCGATCCGGAACGGGGCGTGCCGCATCCGCAGCCGCGGGTGACCACGCTGGGCGGAGTACGTGTTCGGCCCACCCCAGTACTGCATGAGGAACAGCGTCATCCGGTCCGCCGCCGGGGCCAGGTCGTCCGGGTACATCGGCCGCAGCAGAGGGTCGGTGGCGACGCCGGCGTAGAACTCATCCACCAGCTTGCGGAAGGTGGGCTCGCCGCCGACCGCTTCGAAGAGGGTCGTCGACGCACCGGGACGGTCGGAGTCACCTGCGGGAGTCACCGTTCCATCCTGCCAGGCGTGCCCGGTGGCGGCCCGACCCGGACGCCGTGCGCCCGGTCACGCCCGGCTGGCGTTCGCGTCCCGTCGAGCGAGGGGTTGGCGGACCGGGTCAGCTGACCGCGTGCCGCCGGCGGCCGTCACCGGTACGCGGCTCCGGCGGGCCGGCCGGCGTGCCGCCGGGCGCGGGGCCGGCCTGGCCGGCCGGGGATGCGGCGTTCGCCGCGGAGGCCGCCGCGATCGTGCTGGCCACGGTCTGGTGGTCCGGCCAGCGCAGCGAGGCCACCACCATCAGCAGCACACCGGCCGCGCTCCACACGCCGACCACCAGCGGAATGGAGAACCGCTCGGCGAGCACCCCGGTGATGAGCACCGCCAGGCCCTGGGTGACCTGCACGCCGGTGGCCATCACACCGAAGGCGCGGGCCCGGAACTCGCCGGGCAGCGCCTGGACGAACAGCCCGTTGGCCATCGGCAGCATGCCGGCGACCGCGAACCCGCAGAGGGCGGCGAGCAGCGCCACCACGAGCGGGGGCGGGTCGAACAGTGCCGGCACCAGCGCCAGCGGGGCGAAGATCGCCAGCGGTCGCATCAGGGCCAACCGGCGGCTGGGGCCGAACAGCCGGCTCACCAGCAGCCCGCCGAGGATGAACCCGAGCGGGTTGGCCATCATGATCACCGCTTGCGCCAGGCCCGCGCCCAGGTCACCGCCGCCATTGCGGTTGGCCCAGCCGGCGGCCAACCCCTCGGGGACGATCGAGAAGAGCATCGCGCTGAACACCAGCACCGCGATGGCGCGCAGCACCGGTGTGCCGAACACGATCTGGAACCCCTGACCGGTCTCCCGGAGCAGGTGACTGCGGTGCGCGGTGGTCATCACCGGTGCCCGGTCGCGGACGCCGAGGCGGACCAGCAGCGCCGAGAGGGCGAAGGTCACCGCGTTGATCAGCAGCGCGAGGGCCGGGTCGATCGCGGCGACGGCGGCGCCGAGCAGGTAGCCGACGACCTGGGCGGCCTGCCCCACACTGCTGTTGAGCGACAACCCGACCACCAGCCGATCCCCGGCCAGGATCTGCGGCATCAGCGCGGACTTCGCCGCCTGACTGGGCGGGTTGGCCAGCGTGGCCGCGAAGATGAGCACCATGACGGCCTGGACCGGCAGGTCCGGAAGGGCGATGAGCAGCATCAGCGCCATCCGGATCACGTCACACGCCACCATCACCCGCCGGTACGGGTACCGCTCCGCCAGCGCGGCGAGCAGGGGGCCGCCGAGCAGCCACGGCAGGTAGCTGACCGCGAAGGCGGCGGCGGAGAGCGCGACGGACTCGGTCTGCTGGTAGACGAGCAGGGTGACGGCGGCCTTCGCGACATAGTCGCCGACCCAGGAGAGCGCGCCGGCCGCGAAGACAGCCCGAAACTCGTGCTGGGCGAACACCTCGCGAAAAGTGGCCGGGCCTTCCGCAGAAGGTCGCTCGTCGGGCACCGTCGCCTCCATCGGCCCCCGGGGTGGCCGCTCGTGGCAGCCGGCCGGGAACGCTCGTCAGATCTACGGATCAGCGAGGATGTGACCACGTTCCAGCAGGAACGCGTGCTCCGGATTCTGCCCGATCGTCTGACAACTAGCTAGGGCGAACGGGTCGTTCGTCGCATCCCCGACTGAACGAACGGACGATACCTGAGGGGCCGGGTGGCTCGCGACCCCTGGATCGCCGGACACCGTCGCCCCCGTCAGGTGGCGCCGCCCTGACCGGTCTCGCCGTCGGCCAGCGGCCGGGCCGCGACGCCGGGATAGATGCGGGTGGCGGCTATCTGGGCGGTGATCCCCGAGTTCTCCAGCGCCTCCGCCAGCCGACGGCGCAGCTCCCGACCGACCGCGAACTGCCCGTCGGCGGTCGTCTTCACCACCGTCCGGATCACCGCCCCGTCCACCGTCATCTGCTCGACACCCAGGACCTCCGGCGCCTCCACGATCTCCGGCGACAGTTCCGGGTCCACGGCCAGCGAGGCGGCCGCGGTCCGCAGCACCGCCGTGGCCTCCTCGGTGCCGCTGAAGCCGATCGGCAGGTCCACCACCACCAGGGCCCAGCCCTGGCTCTTGTTGCCCACCCGGACGATCTCGCCGTTGCGGATGTACCAGAGCACGCCCCGCCCGTCACGCACCGTGGTGACCCGCAGCCCGACCGACTCGACCACACCGGTCGCCTCGCCCAGGTCGACGGTGTCGCCCACGCCGTACTGGTCCTCGATCAGCATGAACAGCCCGGCGATCAGGTCCTTGACCAGGCTCTGCGCGCCGAAGCCCAGCGCGACGCCGGCGATACCGGCGCTGGCCAGCAGCGGAGCCAGGTCGAAACTGAACTCACGCAGGATCATCAGCAGCGCGATGCCGAAGACGAACGCGGTGGTCAGGCTGCGCAGCACCGAACCGATCGCCTCGGCCCGCTGGCGACGCCGCTCCGGTACGAACTCGGTCGGGTCGACCGCCGCCGTGGGCACCCGCTCGCGCAGGGGCCGCAGCATCGTCGGCACCGCACCGTCGGTGGTGGTCCGGACCAGCCGGTTGATCGTCCGGTGCAACGCCCACCGGGCGACCATCGCCAGCGCCACGATCAGCAACACCCGCAGCGGCTTGAGCAGGATCCAGTAGCTCCCCTCGGCGAACCAGGCCGAGTGGGTCATGTCGTACAGCCATTCGCAGGAGGTACTGCCCTGACAGTCCGGCGGGGCGGCGGTGGACAGGGCGGGGGGCATCAGGCTGGCGGCGCTCACCCTGTCTTCGTACCGCAACGAGCAGGAGGAGCCGTCGGCGACCCACCGGCCGGGTGACCTGCCGCCGAGGGCGGCGCCGGACCGGGGCGAACCGGCCATCGTGACAGGTGCGGGAAAGAGCTTCATGTCGGACCCCGGATTAGTACGTGCAATCCGGGGTCCGATCAGGGACTATTGGCGCAACGGACGTCGGTGATCGGCCGGCGTCGACCGTGTGGGCCGTCGTGCCCGGCCCCGGTCGGCGGCGGTACGCAGCAGCCGCTGAACCGGGAGGGTGAGCGCGATGCCTGACATACGACCCACGGTGGGCTCCGGCGCGTTGGTCCTCAACGCCACCTACGAGCCGCTGTGTGTCGTGTCGGTGCGTCGAGCCGCGATCCTCGTCCTGTCCGCCAAGGCCGTCTGCGTCGCCGACGGTGACGGCATCCTGCACAGTGCCCGGGACGCCCTGCCGGTGCCGTCGGTCGTCCGGCTGACCCGCTTCGTCCGGGTGCCCTACCGCACCCACGTCGGGCTGTCCCGGCGGGCGATCTTCGCCCGGGACGGGTGGCGGTGCGCCTACTGCCGGGGCCCCGCCGAGACCATCGACCACGTCTTCCCGCGCAGCCGCGGTGGCCGGCACGCCTGGGAGAACGTGGTCGCCGCGTGCGCCCGCTGCAACCACACCAAGGGCGACAAGACCCCCGCCGAGCTGGGCTGGCGGCTGCACGCGCTGCCGGCCGCGCCGAAGGGCACCGCCTGGCGGGTGCTCGGGCACCGCGCGCCGGACCCGCGCTGGGCCGACTGGCTCGACCTGCGCGAACCCGAAGCGGCCGCCTGACCCCGGCTCCGGCAGACCCGACCTCAACCGGACCGAGCCTTGGTCAGCGAGGCGAAGACCACCACGTTGTCCGAGTAGCCGGTCTCGCCACCGACCCATTGGCCGCCGCAGGTGATCAGCCGCAGGCTCGGTCGGCTGAAGTCGCCGTACACGTCCTCCACCGGCAGTTTCTCCTTGTCGAAGCGTTCCACCGAGTCCACCTCGAAGACCGCCACGCTCCCGTCGGAGCGGGTGACCTCGATCCGGTCGCCGGACCGCAGGTCCCGCAGCCCGTGGAAGACGGCCGGCCCGCTGGTCGTGTCCACGTGTCCGACGATCACCGCCGGGCCGTACTGCCCGGGCGTGGGGCCCTGGTCGTACCAGCCGGCCTCCTGGGCCCGGGCCGCGTCCGGCACCGCGATGGTGCCGTCCGGGGCGATGCCCACGTCGTGCACCGGGGCCTGGAGGTCCAGCGTGTCGATGGCGAGACCCACCGGGCGGCTGGCCGGCAGCACCGGGAACTTCTTGGGCGGTGGCCGCAGGCCGGCGGTGATCCGGTCCGGCAGCAGGCTGACCCCGGTCACCTGCTCGATGCCGAGCATCGCCACGATCAGCACCATCAGCGCGGCGACGGCCAGCACGGGCACTCCCGGTCCGGTGCCGAACCGGCGTCGTAGCAGTGGCTGGCCGGCCGGCCGGCGCGGCGGCAACGGGCGGGCGGCCGGGTCGGTGGTGGCGACGCTGGCCGACACGGCCTGCCCGGCGACCCTGCGCAGCCGGCCGGAGGCCCGGGCGACGAGCCGGCCGGAGGCCCGCAGCGCCGCCACGGACCGGGAACGGGCGTCGCGGTCCGGCCCCGCACGCGCGGAGGATCGGTTCATGACGTTTCGGGCTCAGGAGCCCGCCCCGGGACGCCGCCGGCCACCGGCCATGCCGAGCGCGACGGCGGCTGCCACCAGTGCCACGCCGCCGAGCACCAGCAGTGATCCGGTGCCCCGGCCGCCGGCGGTGCCGCCGCCCCCGGTCGCCGGTCCCTTGCTGGGCGAGGCCATGTTCAGCACGGTCAGAGTGGTCGACGCCGTCTGGCCGTTGTCGCAGCGCAGGTCGACCGGGTATTCGCCGGGCTGCTTGTTGCCCGGGATCGTCACCGACCCGGTCAGGAAACCCTTGTCCGGTCTGAGCATCACGTGCCCGAACGCGTCGGAGTGCACGTTGGCCTGGCTGTTGTTGTCGTTGTCGCAGCTCGCCCGGATCTGGACCCGGCTTCCGGCCTGGGCGCTGTTCGGTGTCACCTCGATGAAGGTGTTCTCACCGGCGCGCGCCGGCGCGACCGACAACAGGACGAATGCCCCGACCAGCCCCACCAGTGTCAGGACGGCCGAGAGCGCGCGGTTGATCGTGCGAAGTCCCTGCATGATTTCCCCCTACCGGCGACGACCGCCGGAACCCTCCCCTGGGCACGGGCGCTGATTTCCCGCTGGCCGGGGGGCAAACCCGCAGGGCGGGCAGGGTGGGGTCGGTCAGCGACGGCGGGGGACGGTGCCGGCGGACGGGAGCGGCGTGATCGGCTGCCAGTCCAGCGGGGAGGACAGGACCATCGTGCTCGACGGCTGGCCGTACGGGGCGAGCCGGTCGATGACCGCCTCGAACTCGCCGATGGAGCCGGCCGCCACCTTGAGCATGCTGCAGGCGTCTCCGGTGATCCGGTGGATTTCCAGGATCTCCGGCCAGCCGGCCACGGCGGGGTCGTGCAGGATGCACCGCGCGCCGTAACAGGACATCCGGATGAGCGCGACCACGGTGCGGCCGGCCCGGGTCAGGTCGACCTGGGCGTGGTAGCCGGTGATCACCCCGGTCTCCTCGAGCCGGCGGACCCGCTCGGCCACGGCCGGCGGCGACAGGTGCACCCGCCGGGACAACTCGCTGAAGGAGAGGCGGGCGTCGGCCTGCAACTCGCGCAACAGCGCCCAGTCCATGTCGTCCACGCTCAGACCTTACTTTCGTGAACCCGATTCGCCCAGCTGCCTTTGGTCTGTCGGCTGAGGCGGCCAAGTGCCGTTGATCCGGCATTCCGTAGGCCGTTCGACCGCGGGATCATGACGTCGGCAGTCGGGAGAGGGAGAACGATGGTGGACAAGACGGAGCGGCGGGCGCCGAGCCGCGCGGCCACGGTGCGACCGGTGACCCCGCGACAGCGGGCCGCGCGCGCCGCGCGCAACGGCGGAGAGCCCACGTTGGAGTTCGCCGAGCGGGTGCCCTACGACGCGTACGTGCAGGCCAGCACCCTGCACCAGTTGCAGCAGCCGCTCAGCGACGACCCGGGCGAGATGTCCTTCCTGATGGTCAGCCAGATCATGGAGCTGTACTTCGGGTTGACCTGCCACGAGCTGCGGGAGACCCAGCGACTGTTGCGCGCCGACCGGGTCTGGGACGCGCTGGCCCCGCTGCGCCGTGCCGCGTTGCACCTGGAGGGGCTCAACGCCGCCTGGCAGGGTCTGCGCTGGATGACCCCGGCCGACTTCAACCGGTTCCGCAACCTGCTCGGCGAGGGCTCCGGCTTCCAGTCGGCGATGTACCGGCACCTGGAGTTCCTGCTCGGGCTGCGCGACCCGACCCTGATCCGGCCGTTCCGCCGGCAGACCGAGGTGTACGCCGCGCTGACCGCGACGCTGGCCGCCCCGAGCCTCTGGGACGACGTGATCGCGCTGCTCGCCCGGCACGGCTTCGACCTTCCCGCCGAGCTGCTGGACCGGGATGTGGCCGTCGAGCACGACCCGCAGCCGGCGGTCGAGGCGGCCTGGGTGCGGATCTACGCCGACACCGGCCCCGACAACCACCTCCGGCTGCTCGGCGAGGCGCTGAGCGGAGTCGCCGAGGAGTTCGGCGACTGGCGGTGGAACCACGTCAAGGCGGTGCAGCGGACAATGGGCGCCAAGGTCGGCAGCGGCGGTTCCGCCGGACTGGCGTGGTTGCAGCGCAGCATGGCCCGGGTGGTCTTCCCGGAGCTGTGGTCGGCCCGCACCGCGATGTGACCGGAGAGCGAGACACCCCTGTGCACACCACCGAAACCGAGCCGCTGGGCTTCGCCGCGGGCGAAGCGCAGGCCCGTCGCCTCGACGAGGCCGACCCGGGCCACCGTCACCTTTTCCACGTGCCGCCGGCGGACGGCGGCAGCCACCCCGAGTCGGCGTACCTCGCCGGCAACTCCCTGGGCCTGCAGCCCCGGGCCACCCGCGACGAACTCCTCGCCGACCTGGACGCGTGGCAGCGGCTGGGCGTCGAGGGGCACCTGGAGGCGGAGCGGGCCTGGCTGCCGTACCACGAGTTGTTGACGGCGCCGGCCGCCCGGCTGGTCGGCGCCCGGCCCGCGGAGACCGTGGTGATGAACTCGCTCACGGTCAACCTGCACCTGCTGATGGTCAGCTTCTACCGCCCGGCCGGCGCCCGCACCCGCATCGTCATCGAGGACTCGGCGTTCCCCTCGGACAGCTACGCGGTGCGCAGCCAGGCCCGGTTCCACGGCCTGGACCCGGACGACACGGTGGTCCGGCTGCGCCCGCGCCCCGGCGAGGACACCCTGCGCACCGAGGACGTGACCGGCTACCTGGCGGCCGAGGGCGACCGGGTGGCGCTGGTGCTGCTCGGCGGGGTCAACTACCTCACCGGCGAACTGCTCGACATTCCGGCGATCACCGCCGCCGGACGGGCGGCCGGCGCCGTGGTGGGCTGGGACCTGGCACACGCGGTCGGCAACGTGCCGCTGGCGTTGTACGACTGGGACGTCGACTTCGCCGCCTGGTGCTCCTACAAGTACCTGAACTCCGGGCCGGGCGCGCTGGCCGGCGTCTTCGTGCACGAGCGGCACCTCGGCGACCCCGACCTGCCCCGCTTCGAGGGCTGGTGGAGCACCGCGGCCGCCACCCGGTTCGAGATGACCCCGGTGTCGCGGCCACCGGCCACCGTGGAGGCCTGGCAGATCTCCAACCCACCGATCTTCGCGATGGGTCCGGTGCGCACCTCGCTGGAGTTGTTCGACGCGGTCGGCATGCCGGCGTTGCGGGCGCGCAGCCTGCGGCTCACCGGCTGGCTGGAGCGGCTGTTCGACGAGGTAACCGCCGACCGGCCACTGCGCGTGGTCACCCCGCGTGACCCGGCCCGGCGGGGCTGCCAGCTCTCGGTGCGGATCGGCGCCGGCAACGCCGCCGAGCTGACCAAGCGGCTGCGGCACGAGCACGGCGTGATCGCCGACGCCCGCGAACCGGACATCGTCCGGTTCGCCCCGGTGCCGCTCTACTCCACGTACCACGACTGCTGGCGGGCTGCGACGGCGCTCGCGGCGACCGTGGGGCGGGTGACCTCATGACGGCCCGGCGTGACGAGATCGCGATCATCGGTGCCGGCCTGGCCGGTTGCCTGGCGGCCTGTTTCCTGGCCCGCCGCGGTTACCCGGTGGCTCTCTACGAGCGCCGGCCCGACCCGCGCACCGGCACGGCCGAGCGGGGCCGCTCCATCAACCTGGCGCTCTCCGAGCGCGGTCTGGACGCGCTGCGCCGGATCGGCCTGGCCGAGCAGGTGATGACCGACGCGCTGCCGATGCGCGGCCGGATGATCCACCCGGTCGAGGGGGAGCCGCAGTTCCAGTCGTACAGCGCGGCCGGCGACCGGGCGATCAACTCGATCAGCCGGGGTGCGCTGAACAACGCGCTGCTGGACGCGGCGGCCGCGCTGCCCGGGGTACGGATCGTCTTCGACCACCGGCTGGTCGGGCTCGATCCGGCCGACGGCGGCCTGAGCTTCGACACCCCGCAGGGTGCGGTCAGCGCCAAGGCGTCGGTGGTGCTGGGCGCCGACGGCGCGGGTTCCGCCGTGCGTGGCCAGCTGCTGGAGCACGGTCTGCTGCGCGAGAGCGTGGACTTCCTCGACTACGGCTACAAGGAGCTGACGATCCCGCCGCTGGGCGGGGACTTCGCTCTGGACCCGGACGCCCTGCACATCTGGCCGCGCGGCACCTCGATGATGATCGCGTTGCCGAACCCGAACCGCTCCTTCACCTGCACGCTGTTCTGGCCCAACCAGGGCACCGGCAGCTTTGCCGCACTGGACAGCCCGGCCGCCGTCGAGCGGCACTTCGCCCAGCACTACCCGGACGTGGTCCCGCTGGCGGCGAACCTGGTGGACGACTACCAGCACAACCCGGTGGGCGTGCTCGGCACGGTCCGCTGCACCCCCTGGCAGGTCAACGGCACCGTCGGTCTGCTCGGCGACGCGGCCCACGCCATCGTGCCGTTCTACGGCCAGGGCGCCAACTGCGCCTTCGAGGACGTGGTGGAGCTGGACCGCTGCCTGGACGAGTGCGCCGACGACTGGTTGGCGGCCCTGCCGCTGTTCCAGCGGCGGCGGCAGGAGAACGCCGAGGCCATCGCCCAGATGGCGTTGACCAACTTCGTGGAGATGCGCGACAGGGTCGCCTCTCCGGTCTTCCAGCTCGGCCGGCGGGTGGAGCACGCACTGGAACGGGCGCTGCCCGGCCGGTACGTTTCCCAGTACGAGCTGGTGTCCTTCTCCACCACGCCGTACGCCGAGGTTCGTCGCCGGGTCCGCCGGCAGCACCGGGTGCTCGGCGCGCTCGCCGGCGGTGCCGCGCTGCTGCTGGTCGGCGCGATCGGCGCGGCGCTCAGCCGAGGGAGGCGCGCATGACCGGCAGCTGGGATCCGCGGTTGATGGGCGGTCGAGCGCCGGCCGGGCCGGGGCGGTTGCGCAACTTCGTCGGCGGCGAGTTCGTCGACGGCGGGCCGACGTTCACCAAGGCCAGCCCGGTGACCGGCGAGCCGGTCTTCGAGGTGGTCGAGGCATCGCAGTCCACGGTGGACGACGCGGTGGCCGCCGCCCGGGCGGCGCTGCGCGGGCCGTGGGGCCGGATGGGGGAGCGGGAGCGCGCCGAGGTGCTGCGCCGCGTCGCCGACGAGTTGGAACGCCGCTTCGACGATCTGGTCACCGCCGAGGTCGCCGACACGGGCAAGTCCATCGCCCAGGCCCGCACCCTGGACATTCCTCGCGGCGCCGCAAACTTCCGGGCGTTCGCGGAAATCGTGGCGACCGCTCCCACCGAGTCGTTCACCACGGTCACCCCGACCGGCGGTCGGGCGCTCAACTACGCGCTGCGCAAGCCGGTCGGCGTGGTCGCGGTCATCGTGCCGTGGAACCTGCCGCTGCTGCTGCTCACCTGGAAGGTGGCCCCGGCGTTGGCCTGCGGCAACGCCGTCGTCGTCAAGCCCAGCGAGGAGACGCCCGCCTCGGCGACGCTGCTCGCCGAGGTGATGGCCGCCGCCGGCGTACCGGCCGGGGTGTTCAACCTGGTGCACGGCTTCGGTCCGGACTCGGCGGGTGAGTTCCTCACCCGCCACCCGGGGGTCGACGCCATCACGTTCACCGGCGAGTCGGCGACCGGCGGCGCGATCATGCGGGCCGCCGCCGACGGGGTGAAGGCGGTGAGCTTCGAGCTGGGCGGCAAGAACGCCGGCCTGGTCTTCGCCGACGCCGACCTGGACGCCGCGGTGGCCGGTTCGGTGCGCTCCAGCTTCACCAACGGCGGGCAGGTCTGCCTCTGCACCGAGCGCATCTACGTGCAGCGCCCGGTCTTCGAGGAGTTCACCGCCCGGCTGGCGAAGCGGGCCGGCGAGCTGGCGTACGGGTGGCCGACCGACGAGGCCACCGCCACCATGCCGCTGATCTCCCACCAGCACCGGGCGAAGGTGCTCGGCGCGTACGAGCTGGCCCGCGCCGAGGGCGCCGAGGTGCTCACCGGCGGCGGCACGCCCACCTTCTCCGACGCCCGCGACGGCGGGTCGTACGTGCAGCCCACGGTGCTCACCGGGTTGGGCCCGGACGCCCGCACCAACCGCGAGGAGATCTTCGGCCCGGTGGTGCACGTGGCACCGTTCGACATCGAGGACGAGGCGTACGCGCTGGCGAACGGCACCGAGTACGGCCTCGCGGCGACGGTGTGGACCCGCGACGTGGGCCGCGCGCACCGGGCCGGGGCACGGCTGGACGCCGGCATCGTCTGGGTCAACACCTGGTTCCTGCGCGACCTGCGCACCCCCTTCGGCGGGGTGAAGGCGTCGGGCATCGGCCGCGAGGGCGGCGTGCACTCGCTGAACTTCTACTCCGAACTCACCAACGTCTGCGTGGACCTGTCGTGAGCCGTGGCGAGGGAGCCGGTATGGAAGCTGACATCGAGGCCGCCAACCGGGAGTTGGCCGACGCGCGCAGCACCGGCAAGCCGTGCCCGCCGCTGCGTGGCCGGTTGCTGCCGGAGGGGGACGTCGAGTCCGCGTACCGCGTGCAGCAGCTCCAGACGCGGGCCTGGCAGGGCCGCGGCGAGCGCCGGGTCGGCGCGAAGATCGGGCTGACCTCCCGGGCGGTGCAGGAGACCTTCGGGGTGTTCCAGCCGGACTTCGGCATGTTGACCGACGCGATGGCCGTCGGCGACGGGGTCGAGGTGGAGATCGACCGGCTGCTCCAGCCGCGGGTCGAGGCGGAGATCGCGTTCGTGCTCGCCAAGGACCTGCCGGACCCGCAGATCACCACGGTCGACCTGATCCGCGCCGTGGACCACCTGCTGCCCGCCATCGAGATCGTCGATTCGAGGATCGCGGCCTGGGACATCTCCATCGTGGACACCGTTGCCGACAACGCCTCCAGCGGGCTCTTCGTGCTCGGCACGTCACCGCGCCGGCTCGCCGACGTCGACCTGCGGCTCTGCGGGATGGTGCTGGAGCACGCCGGTGAGCCGGTGTCGGTGGGGGCGGGCGCGGCCTGCCTGGGCAACCCGCTGCACGCCCTGCAGTGGCTGGCCGGCACCCTCGCTCGCGCCGGTGACCCGCTGCGCGCCGGTGACGTGGTGCTCTCCGGGGCGCTCGGCCCGATGGTGCCGGTCACCCCCGGCGGCGCGTACGAGGCGCGGATCTCCGGGCTCGGCTCGGTGCGGATCTGTTTCGGAAAGGACGGCGGCCAGTGACGACCGGTGTGGCGGTGCTCGGTTCCGGCAACATCGGCACCGACCTGATGATCAAGGTCCTGCGGCTCAGCGACAGCCTGCGGATGGTCGCGATGGCCGGTATCGACCCGGCCTCCGACGGCCTGGCCCGGGCCCGCCGGCTCGGCGTGGCCACCACCGCGGACGGCGTGGACGGGCTGGTCGCGATGCCCGAGTTCGCCGACGTCGAGCTGGTCTTCGACGCCACCTCGGCCGGCGCGCACCGCCGCCACGACGAGGTGCTGCGGGCGCACGGCCGAACCGTCGTCGACCTCACCCCGGCCGCGCTCGGCCCGTACGTGGTGCCGCCGGTCAACCTGGACGAGCACCTGCACGAGCCGAACGTGAACATGGTGACCTGCGGCGGGCAGGCCACTGTGCCGATCGTCGCCGCGGTGCGCCGGGTCACCCCGGTGGCGTACGGGGAGATCGTCGCGTCGATCGCGTCCCGCTCGGCCGGCCCGGGCACCCGCGCCAACATCGACGAGTTCACCGAGACCACCGCCCGGGCCATCGAGGTGGTCGGCGGTGCCGAACGGGGCAAGGCGATCATCGTGCTGAACCCGGCGGACCCACCGCTCTTGATGCGCGACACCGTCTACTGCCTCTGCCCGGACGTCGACGCCGACACCGCCGCCATCGCCGCCTCGGTGGCGGACATGGTGACGACGGTGCAGGAGTACGTCCCCGGCTACCGGCTCAAGCAGGACGTGCAGTTCGACCGGGTGCAGGCGTACGTGCCGACGCTGGGGCGGCAGCTCACCGCGCTGCAGGTGTCGGTCTTCCTGGAGGTCTCCGGTGCCGGGCACTACCTGCCGGCGTACGCCGGGAACCTGGACATCATGACGTCGGCCGCGCTGCGCACCGCGGAGCGGCTGGTCGCGCTGCGGGAGGTGATCGCCCGATGACTGACCTGTACATCCAGGACGTGACGTTGCGCGACGGCATGCACGCCATCGCCCACCGCTACACCGTCGAGCAGGTGCGCACGATCGCCGCCGCGCTGGACGCCGCCGGGGTGGCTGCGATCGAGGTGGCGCACGGCGACGGGCTCGCCGGTTCCAGCGTCAACTACGGCCACGGTGCCGCCAGCGACGCCGAGTGGATCTCCGCAGCGGCCGAGGTGCTGACGTCGGCGAAGCTGACCACCCTGCTGCTGCCGGGCATCGGCACCATCGCCGACCTGAGGGCGGCGAAGGCGCTCGGGGTGACCAGCGTCCGGATCGCCACCCACTGCACGGAGGCGGACATCTCCGCCCAGCACATCACCTGGGCGCGGGAGAACGGCATGGACGTCGCCGGGTTCCTGATGATGTCGCACATGAACGACCCCGCCGGGCTCGCCGGGCAGGCCAAGCTCATGGAGTCGTACGGGGCGCACTGCGTCTACGTCACCGACTCCGGTGGCCGGCTGCTGATGTCCGACGTGGCACAGCGCGTCGACGCGTACCGGCAGGTGCTGGCGCCGGAGACGCAGATCGGCATCCACGCCCACCACAACCTGTCGCTGGGCGTGGCCAACAGCGTGTTGGCTGTCGAGCACGGCCGGGTCACCGGGTCCGCCCCGGCGGGCCCGGACGCGCCCCACGGCCGGACGGTGCGGGTGGACGCCTCGCTGGCCGGCATGGGCGCCGGGGCCGGCAACGCACCGTTGGAGGTCTTCGTCGCGGTCGCCGAGCTGCACGGCTGGAAACACGGCTGCGACGTGTTCGCGCTGATGGACGCCGCCGACGACCTGGTCCGCCCACTGCAGGACCGGCCCGTCCAGGTCGACCGGGAGACGCTCTCCCTCGGGTACGCGGGGGTCTACTCCAGCTTCCTGCGACACGCCGAACGGGCCTCGGCGCGCTACGGGGTGGACGTGCGCTCGATCCTGGTCGAGCTGGGCCGTCGCCGGATGGTCGGCGGCCAGGAGGACATGATCGTCGACGTGGCGTTGGACCTGGCCGGTCGGCGCGAGGAGGAGATCGCTCAATGATCGGCGTGGACACCGTGGGCGTCGCCGCGAAGCTCGGTGCGGCGGCGGACAACGCCACCGCCATCGCGCAGCTCGCCGACGAGATGGGGCTGGACGTGCCGACCGCGTACGGCGTGCAGGCCGCGCTGGTGCAGCGCCGGCTGGACCGTGGCGAACGGTTGGTCGGGCTGAAGATGGGCCTGACCAGCAGGGCGAAGATGGCCCAGGTCGGCGTGGACGAGGTGATCTGGGGGCGGCTCACCGACGCGATGCGGGTGCCCGACGGCGGCACCGTCGACCCGGCCGCGTACATCCACCCCCGGGTCGAGCCGGAGGTGGCGTTCCTGCTGGACCGGCTGCCCGAACCGGGTGAGCCGGTCGGCGACTTCGCCACGGCGGTTCGAGCGGTCGCCCCGGCCATCGAGTTGATCGACTCCCGGTACGCCGACTTCCGTTTCTCGCTGCCGGACGTGATCGCCGACAACACGTCGGCCGCCGCGTTCGTGATCGGGCCGTGGTCGCCGGTGCCGGCCGGCCTGGACAACCTGGGCGTGCTGCTGGAGGTGGACGGGCGGGTGGTCCAGGTCGGCTCGACGGCGGCGATCCTCGGCGATCCGCGTCGGGCCCTGGACGAGGGCATCCGGCTGGCCGGCCGGCACGGGGTGCGGCTGGAGTCCGGCTGGGTCTTCCTCGCGGGCGCCGCCACCGCCGCGGTGCCGCTGCGCCCGGGCGCGCACGTGCGGGCCGTGGTGGAGAAGCTCGGCACCGCGTCGCTGAAGGCGTCGGCATGAGCGGCGGCGCGCGGGTGGTGGCCGGCAAGGCCGTCCCGCGCGGGGCGTTCCCGCACGTCAAGGTGGCCGGCGGGTTCGTCTTCGTGTCGGGTACGTCGTCGCGCCGGCCGGACAACAGCTTCGCCGGCGTCTCGGTCGACGAGTTCGGCACGACCGACCTGGACATCCGGGTGCAGACACGGGCCGTCATCGAGAACATCCGGGACCTGCTGCGCTCGGTCGGCGCCGACCTGACCGACCTCGTCCAGGTGACGTCGTACCTGGTCAACATGAATGACTTCGGTGGTTACAACGAGGTGTGGGCGGAGTTCTTCGACGCGTCCGGGCCGACCCGCACGACGGTGGCCGTGCACCAGTTGCCGCACCCGCACCTGCTCATCGAGATCCAGGCAGTGGCCCTTCTTCCCTCGGGAGGTCAGTCGTGAGTGAGATTGCCGAGCCGTTCAGTTTTCCGGGATGGATCGCGGACAACCAGCACCTGCTGAAGCCGCCCGTCGGCAACAAGGAGATGTTCCCCGGTGGGGACGACTTCATCGTGATGGTGGTGGGCGGTCCCAACCAGCGCACCGACTTCCACGTCGACCCGTACGAGGAGTTCTTCTACCAGGTCAAGGGCAACATGCACATCAACCTGATGACCCCGGAGGGGCCGCGTACGGTGCACGTGCGCGAGGGTCAGATGTGGATGCTGCCGCGCAACACCCCGCACTCGCCGCAGCGGCCGGAGGCCGGCTCGATCGGTGTGGTGGTGGAGCGGGTCCGCGAGGAGGGCACCCTGGAGACGTTCCAGTGGTACTGCCCGGAGTGTGGGCACAAGGTGCACGAGGTGGAGTTGCAGGTCCGGGACATCGCCGCCGACCTGCCGCCGGTGTTCCAGGCGTTCTACGCCGACGAGGCGGCGCGTACCTGCGCCAACTGCGGCACCCTGCACCCGGGTAAGGGCTGATGCCTCCAGGTGTGGTCGACGTGCACACGCACGTCGTACCGAAGGGATGGCCGGATCTCGGCGCCGCGTGCGGCGGGTCCGACTGGCCGTGGCTGCGGGTCGACTCCGAACGAGCCGCGATGATCATGGTGGGGGAGACCGAGTTCCGCCCGGTCGGCGCCGAGTGCTGGGACGCCCCGACGCGCCTGGCCGACATGGACGCCGACGGCGTGGCCGTGCAGGTGGTCTCCCCGACCCCGGTCTTCTTCAGCTACGACCGCCCCGCCGACCAGGCGGTGAAGGTCGCCCGGATCTTCAACGACCTGACCCTGGAGGTCACCGCGGCCGGCGGAGACCGGCTGGTGCCGTTCTGCCAGGTGCCGTTGCAGGACGCGGACGCCGCCTGCGCCGAGCTGGACCGCTGCCTGGCCGCCGGGCACGTCGGCGTGGAGATCGGCAACCACGTCGGCGACCGGGACCTGGACGACGCCGGCGTGGTCACCTTCCTCCAGCACTGCGCCCAGGTGGGTGCGCCGGTGTTCGTCCACCCGTGGGACATGCCGGGCGGCCCCCGGCTGGAGCGCTGGATGGCCCGCTGGCTCACCGGGATGCCCGCCGAGACGCACCTGTCGGTGCTGGCGATGATCCTCGGCGGGGTCTTCGACCGGGTGCCGGAGACACTGCGGATCTGCTTCGCGCACGGCGGCGGCAGCTTCCCGTTCTGGCTCGGCCGCGCCGACAACGCCTGGCACCGCCGCGGCGACCTGGTCCGTGGCGCGTCAGTCGGCCCGCCCAGCAGCTACGTCGACCGGTTCAGCGTCGACTCGGTGGTCTTCGCGCCGCCCGCGCTGCGGCTGCTGGTCGACACCATGGGGCCCGACCGGGTGCTGGTCGGAAGCGACTACCCGTACCCCCTCGGTGAGCGGCCGGCCGGCGCGGTCGTCCACGCGGCCGACTTCCTCACCGCCGACCAGCGCGACAAGCTCCTCTCCACCAACGCCCTGCGCTTCCTGCACGGCTGACCGCAGCCGGCCCGCTGGTCCGTGGGCGTTTCGCCCACCGCCGGTGACGGCCTGTCCGCGGTCCGACCGGGGCGGGGCAACAGGAGGCGGACCGTTACCGATCGTCGGCGCGTGACAAGTGCACCGCGGGCCGACGGCCGGCAGGATGACGGGATGGCCGACATGCACGACCTGACCGCGTTGGAGCAGGCCGACGCGGTAGCCCGTGGCGAGCTGTCCAGCGCGGACCTGGTCGAGCACCACCTACGCCGGGTGGCGGCGATCGGCGACACGGTCGGCGCGTTCGTCACGGTCACTCCGGAGCTGGCCCGGGAAGCCGCCCGCGCGGCCGACGCCGTGCCCACCGAACGGCGCGGCCCGCTGCACGGCGTACCGACCGCGATCAAGGATCTCACCCTCACCGCCGGGGTGCGCACCACCTTCGGCTCGGCCGCCTTCGTCGACTTCGTCCCGCCGGTCGACGCCGACGTGGTCCGGTTCATCAAGGCCGCAGGGCTGGTCAGCCTCGGCAAGACAACCACCTCCGAGCTGGGCTGCTCGCTCTACTCCGAGGGCCGGGTCGCGCCACCGGCCCGCAACCCGTGGCAGCTCGCGTACACCGCCGGCGGATCCAGCGGCGGCGCGGCGGCGGCGGTGGCGGCCGGGCTGGTCCCGGTCGCCCAGGGCTCCGACGGTGGCGGCTCGCTGCGCATCCCGGCGTCGCTCTGCGGCCTGGTCGGCTACAAACCCAGCCGTGGCCTGGTCTCCGGCGGGCCGCTCGGCTCCGGCGCGTTCGGCCTGCCCACCAGCGGGCCGCTCGGGCGGACCGTCACCGACGTCGCCGCGCTGCTCGACGTCATGGCCGTTCCGGTGCCCGGCGAGCCCTACCTGCCGCCGGTCGCCCCGGCCGGCGGTTACCTGGCCGCCGCCCGCCGGGCCGAGCCCGGCCGGCTGCGGATCGGTCGGTTCACCACCCCGATGCTCGCCGACGAGCCGGTGCACCCCGACTGCGTGGCCGCCGTGGACCGGGCCGCCGCGCTGCTCACCGCCGCCGGCCACGAGGTGGTCGAGGTGCCGCCGCCGCTCGGGCCGGAGGCGTGGCCGCTGTTCGAGATCATCTGGTACGTGCTGGCGCTCGCCCCGGTGCCGCCGCAGAGGGAGGCGGAGCTGCTGCCGCTGACCCAGCTGCTGCGGGCCCGGGGCGCCGAGGTGTCCGCCGGCACCCTCGCCGCCACTCTGGGCGAGCTGCAGGCACAGGTCCGCCTCGGCGTTCACCGCACGGCCGGCTTCGACCTGCTGCTCTGCCCCACCCTCGCCGCGCCGCAGGCGCCCGTCGGATGGTTCACCGCCGACGGTGACCCCGCGGCCGATTTCGACCGGCAACGCCGCTTCTCGCCCTACTGCGCCATCTTCAACGTCACCGGCGACCCCTCCGTCTCGCTGCCGGTGGGCACCACGGCCGAGGGGCTGCCCGTCGGGGTGCTGCTCACCGGCCGGTACGGCGACGACGAGCGGCTCATCGCGACCGCTGCGCAACTGGAGAACTCCAGTGGCGGATGGGATCGGCACCCCGCAATCTGGCGGGCCGTCGACTCCGCTAACGTGAATGGCGACGGAGTCGGGCGGTCGGCGTCATGATCGTCCATCCGGCCCGGTTTTTCGAGGTCCTTCTTCCGCCTGGGGGCGTTGGGATTGTCTGTTACCGAGACGTTGCTGGTCTTCGTCGGCATCCCGGCGGCCGCCGTGCTGCTGATCGCCGGTCTGGCCTACGCCGGTAGCCGCGGCGATGGCACCGGTGGTGGCGGTGGCGCCAAGCGCTACCGGCCGGGCCGGCCCTTCGACTTCACTCCGGTCTGGTTCCTGGCCCGTCCGGAGCAGCTGGCCGACTCGGCCGGCACGGCGCTGACCGCGGGCGCGCAGGCGCCGGCGTTGACCAGCCACAAGCTTGAGAAGGCCAGCGTCGAGGCGCCGGCCGGCGGAACCGGAGGCGCAAGTGACCGTTGGTGAGGAGCAGACGAGGACGGAGAATCCGCCCGAGGTGCTGGACGGGCCGTTCTCGACCCGTCAGCTGCTGCGCATCGACGAGGCGCTGCGCCTGGCCGACCAGGGCACCGGCCTGGTCTTCTCGGTCTTCGTCGGTGGTCTCGACGAGCCGATCCGGGAGCACGCCCAGCGGCTGCACCGCCAGCTCGCCGACCCCGACAAGTCGGTGCTGATCGCGGTGTCGCCCAACCAGCGCCAGCTGGAAATCGTGACCGGACGGCACGCCCGCAAGCGCATCCCCGACACGTACGCCAAGCTGGCCGCGCTCTCCATGGTCGGCGCGTTCAGCGGGGGCGATCTGGCCGGCGGGATCATCAACGGTCTCGACCAGCTCGCCAGCCACGCCGGCAAGGGCTGAGCACCACTCGTACGACGAACCCCGGTCCGCATCGCGGGCCGGGGTTCGGTCTGCCCGGGCTGGTCAGCGCGGCCAGGCGCTCGGGTCCAGCGTCATCGGCCACGGCTCGCCCACGTTCACCGGATCATCCGGCCCCACGGTGCCCAGCAACTCGTAGTGCTCGTCCTTGCCCAACTGGTAGCGGTACACCACCGGGCCGAAATCGCCCCGCTCCACCCGCCAGTAGGACCGGATGCCGGCCTCGGCGTACAGGGCGGGCTTCGTGAAGCGGTCATGCCGCCGGCTATTGGGCGACTCGACCTCGACGACGAGCGCGATGTCCGTCGGCTCGGCCCACATACGGCTCAGGGGAGCGCCGGGCTTCAGCACGGTGATGTCCGGGATCAGGTTGCCACCGGGTACCCGTATCCCGATCTCGCGGATGACCCGCCAACCCGGCGGAGTGGTCTGCCGAACCGCCATGCGGATGTCGTCCGCCAGCTCGTGATGGTCAGGGCCGGCGGGTGGAGTCACGTGCAGGCTCCCGTCGATGATTTCGTAACGGTTCCCGTCCTCCGGAAGGTCGAGCAGATCCTGCTCGCGCCAGCTCCGTTCGGGTGGCCGCCACTCATACGTCGGCTGTGCCATCACGTCCACCTCCTCTCGACACGATAACGCCGGGGGGTCGGCACGGGCTCCCGCCCACGCCGACCCCCCCGGTCGCGTACCGCCGATCAGGCGCCCTGGGCGTCCTTCGCGCGGGCCTTGAGCGCCCGCACCACGCCGTCGCGGCCCTCGGCGACCAGCCGGCGCAGCGGGCCCGGGTGTCCGTCGCCGGCCAGCCACGCGTCGGTGGCCGCCACCGTGTCGTCCTCCACCAGGTAGGTCGGGTACGCCAACTGCGCGAACTCCTGCGCCGGCTCGCTGTCCCGGGTGGCCCACACCTGGCCGACCGCCGTGAAGTACCGCTCCCGGTACGGCGCGACCAGCTCCACCTGCGCCGGGTGGGCGAAGCCCTGCAGCAGCGCCCGGTGCCGCCAGTTGGGCAGCGCGTCCGGGCCGGTCAGCAGCGCCCACACGGCGGCCTTGTTCTCCGCCGTCGGCACCAGCGCGTGCACGTACGCGGCCTCCCGCTCGCCGCTGGCGGTGCGGTCGCCGGCCAGCTCCGCCTCGATCTCGGCGGCACCGGCCGCGCCGTTGGCCACGAGCGCGCCGAGCACCGTCCACCGCAGTTCGGTGTCCACCGTCAGCCCGGCCGGCACCGAGCCGTCCAGCCAGCCGCGCAGGGTCGCCAGGTCCTCGTCGGAGCGGGCAGCCGAGGCGTACGCCCGGGCCCAGGCCAGTTGGAACCCGCTGCCGGGCTCCGCCGCGGCCAGGGCGTCCTTGGCGGTGCGGGCCAGGTCGGCCCAGCCGATCGGCGCCCACGCCGGGTCGGCGTAGAGGGTCAGCGTCGTGGTCGCCTGCCGCAGGGTGGCGGTGACCAGGTTGATGTCGGTCTCGCCCGGCAGGCCGGCCAGCACCAGCGCCACGTAGTCGCGGGCGGGCAGCTCGGCGTCACGGATCATGTCCCACGCCGCCGTCCAGCACAGCGCACGGGCCAGCGACGACTCGAAGCCACCGATGTGCTGCACCACCGCGGCCATCGAGCGGTCGTCGAGGCGCAGCTTGGTGTAGCTCAGGTCGTCGTCATTGAGCAGCAGCACGTCGGCCGCCCGGACACCGCGCAGCTCGGCGAGGTCGCTGCGCTCACCGGTCACGTCCACCTCGTACCGCTCGCGGCGCACCATCCGGCCGTCGGTCAGGTCGTACAGGCCCACGCCGATCCGGTGCGTCCGCAGCGTCGGGAACGCGGCCGGCGCCTCCTGCAGGACCACCACGTGCTCGTACGTGCCGTCCGCGCCGATGGTCACCTCCGGCCGCAGCGTGTTGACCTGCGCGGTCTCCAACCACTGCGCGGCGAACTTGCGCAGCTCCCGACCGGAGGCCGCCTCCAGCTCGGTGAGCAGGTCGTCGAAGGTGGCGTTGCCCCAGGCGTGCTTGCCGAAGTACGCCCGCAGCCCGGCCACGAACGGCTCCTCACCCACGTAGGCGACGAGCTGCTTGAGCACGCTCGCACCCTTGGCGTAGGTGATGCCGTCGAAGTTGACCTCGACGGCCTCCATGTCCGGCATCTCGGTGTAGACCGGGTGCGTGGAGGAGAGCTGGTCCTGCCGGTAGCCCCAGTTCTTCCGGATCGACAGGAACGTCGTCCACGCCTCGGTGAACCGGGTGGCGTTGGTGTTGCACCAGTGGCTGGCCCACTCGGCGAACGACTCGTTGAGCCACAGGTCGTTCCACCAGCGCATGGTGACCAGGTCGCCGAACCACATGTGGGCCAGCTCGTGCAGGATCGTGTTGGCGCGCTGCTCGTACTCGAAGTCGGTGACCTGCGAGCGGAACAGGTAGTGCGACTCGGCGTGCGTCACGCAGCCGAAGTTCTCCATGGCGCCGGCGTTGAAGTCGGGAACCCAGAGCTGGTCGTACTTCGGCAGCGGGTAGCGCACCCCGAACTTCTCGTGGAAGAAGTCGAAGCCCTGCTTGGTGATGAGGAACAGGTCGTCCGAGTCGAGGTAGGCCGCCATCGACGCCCGGGAGAACACACCCAGGTCGATGCCGTCGTGGGTGTCACGCACCTCGTGGTACGGCCCGGCGCACATCGCCGTGATGTAGGTGCTCATCCGGGGGGACTCGGTGAAGTGCAGGGTCTTGAGCCCCTCACCCGCCGGCTCCTCACGCTCCACCGGCATGTTGGACACCGCCCGCCAGTGCGCGGGCACGGTCGCGTGCCAGGTGTAGACGCTCTTCAGGTCGGGCTGGTCGAAGCAGGCGAACACCCGCTGCGCGTCGGCCGTCTCGAACTGGCTGTAGAGGTAGGTCTCGCCGTCCACCGGGTCGACCGTGCGGTGCAGCCCCTGCCCACTGCTGGAGTAGCCGAAGTCGGCGTCGACCACGAGGACGTTCTCGCTGTCGAGCCCGGACAGCGTCAGGCCCTTCTCGGCCGACCAGTCCGACAGGTCGACCGGAGCGCCGTTCAGCGTGGCGGAGCGCACCGAGTCGGCGGCCAACTCGATGAAGGTGCTCGCACCCGGCTCGGCGCAGCGGAACCGGACCTCGGTCGTCGACCGGAACGTGCGGCCGTCGGCCGCCAGCACGGCGCTCGACAGGTCCAGACTGATGTCGTACCCGGTCACGTCGAGCAGGCGTGCCCGCTCGGTCGCCTCGACCTGCGTCAGGTTGCGCACTCCCGGCACTGTTCGTCTCCATCCCACATCTCGCCGTACGCCCGGCGGCGCCCGTCCGTCGACCGCTCGTGGCAGCCGGCCCGGACCCGAGTCTTCCATGTACCGCCATTCGGCGGTGGCCGAGGTCACGCTCTGATTCGGGTGCCGTCCGGCGCGAGCGGGGGTGAAGATTCGGGGAGACGCCGGATTGCCGGCGCCACCCTGTCGCGAAGGGACCTCACCGTGACCGAACGTGTCACCGCCGACATGTGGTTCGACCCGGCCTGCCCGTGGGCGTGGATCACCTCCCGCTGGCTGCTGGAGGTCGAGCAGGTCCGTGACGTGGACATCCGCTTCCACGTGATGAGCCTGGCCGTGCTCAACGAGGGTCGGGACGAGTTGTCCGAGGAGTACAAGTCGTTCCTGAGCACCGCCTGGGGCCCGGTGCGGATCTGCATCGCCGCCGAGCAGCGGTACGGAAACGACGTCCTGCGCAAGCTCTACACCGCGCTCGGCACCCGGATCCACCTCGGCAAGGAGGAGCGGGGTCCGGAGCTCTACGTCGCCGCGCTGACCGACGCCGGCCTGGACCCGGCGCTGGCCGCCGCCGCCGACAGCACCGACTACGACGAGGCACTGCGGGCCAGCCACGAAGCCGGCATGCGCCCGGTCGGGCAGGACGTCGGCACCCCGGTCGTCCACGCGCCCGGCCCGGACGGCAGCCCGGTCGCGTTCTTCGGTCCGGTGATCACGCCGGCGCCGAAGGGCGAGGCGGCCGGTCGGCTCTGGGACGGCGTGCTGCTGGTCGCCGGCACCCCGGGCTTCTACGAGCTGAAGCGCACCCGCGAGCAGGGCCCGATCTTCGACTGATCCACGACCACCACGCGCCCCCGTTCCAGGCATCGTCGACTGCCCGGGCCGGGGGCGCGTCGCGTTCGCCGCCGGGTGCGCTCCGGGTCGACGGCGGTCGCTGCGTCACCGGTGGGCGGGCGGCGTCGTTTCCCTCGGTGTCCGCCGCAGCGACCCGCAGGGCCGCACCCCGCAGCTCGTGGAGGCAATCCCGATGGCCAAGCACCGTGCGTCCGGTGACGATCAACTGACCCGGCAGGGGGTGATCGAGACTCCCGGCGCGGCCTACTGGTCGGTCGACGACTCCCGCTGGCCGTCGGTCCGTCCCGACCTGCCCGCCCACCTGGTGGACCTGCTCGCGCCTCCCATCGTGGTCGGCGTGGCCCGGGTTCCGGTCACGTCACGCCTGACCCCGCCCGGGCCGCCCGCCGAGACCGGGCCGGTCGGGCCGCCGACGTCGGCCGCGTGCCCCGTGCCGGCCGAACTCGCGACACCACCCGCGGATCTCGCGCCGGGCAGCGCGCCGACCGATCTTCCGGCATCGCTCGGGGCCTCGGTGCCGGCCGTACCGCCGGCGCCGCCGTCGGCCGTGCCGTCGGCCGCCGCACCGGCCGAGCCCGCGCCGCCACCGCCGGCGCCCACCACGCCTCGGCCGGTGCCGACGCCGCCGCTGAGCCCCCGGCCCGTCCCGGCACCGCCGCTCGAACCGCGTCCCGTGCCCGGCCCCCCCGCGGCGCCCCGCCGCAACGCGACCACCGGGCCCGCCGCGACCGGCCGCCGGGGCAACGGCGGCCCCGCCGCCGGTCGGCACCGCCGGCACAACGGCACCTCGGGCCGCGCCGGCTGACAGGCGTCGGCACTTTCATCTGGTGGACGCCGTGCGGGTCCCCGTCGGTGGCGACGCCGTCGCCGGTAGCGTCAACGGGCATGACGGTCGTGCATCCGATCGCCCGGGCCTGGATCACCACTGGCGGCACCGGCGCGCAGAACTACGACGAGTTCGCCGACGACGCGGAGATCACCGCGATCATCGAGGCGAACCCGCACAGTGCCCTCGGCATCGAGATGCCGCACCGGGCGCCGGACAGCCAGGGGAAGTCCTTCCTCGACGCGCTGCCCGACGCGGTGGCCCGCTTCGCCGAGGCCCGGGCGGACGGCAGCTACACCCCGGCCGAGCAGGTGACGGTGCTCTACCGGATCAGCGCGCCGGGCGAGGAGCCCGCGTACGGGCTGTTCGCGATGGTGGACACCGACCAGATCTCCACCCGGGCCGACGAGCCGGGCCTGGTCATCCGCAACGAGGACGTGTTCATCGCCAAGGTGCGGGAGCGGGTGGCGCTGGCCGAGGCGCTGGGTCACCTGCTCTCACCCGTACTCCTGCTGCAGACCGGGTGCGGCGACGAGCTGCACGCCGCGCTCGCGGCGGCGACCGACGCGGCCGGCGCTCCCGCCGCCACCGACACCGACCAGGCGGGGCGCACGCACGCCATCTGGCTGCTCGGCCCGGGCCCGGAGCAGGACGCCCTGACCGCACTCGCCGGCGGGGGCGACCTGGTCGTCGCCGACGGCAACCACCGCAGCCTGGCCGCCCAGACCGGCGGGCTGCGACAGTTCCTGGCCGTGATCACCACCCCGGCGTCGGTGGCGATCCAGCCCTACAACCGGTTGGTCAGCGAGCTGACCACCACGCCGGAGGACCTGCTGGACCGGCTGCGCGCGGCGGGTGCCGAGATCGAGCCCATCGACGGCCCGGTCGAGGTCCCGGAGGCCGGCGGCACCGTCCACCTCCGGCTCGCCGGCCAGGGGTACGCGGTGCGCCTGCCCGCCACCGCCGAAGGCCCCCTGGAGAACCTGGACCACGCCCTGGTCGAGCGGCTGCTGCTGCGCGACGCGCTGGGGCTGGACCCGGGCGACAAGCGGATCACGTACGTCGGCGGGGACTACCCGGCGAGCTGGCTCACCGGCGAGGTCGACGCCGGCCGGGCCGAGCTGGCGATCCTGATCGCGCCGGTGACCGTGGCGGACTTCGTGGCGGTCAACCTGGCCCGCGAGAAGATGCCGCGCAAGAGCACCTGGTTCACCCCGAAGGCACGCGGCGGCCTGGTGGTCGCCGAACTGCCCCGCTGACCGCCGCACGACCGTGTGACGAACCCGGCTCGGGGACGCCGCCCCTGCGGCGTCCCCGATCACGGCCTGACAGACTGCCCGGTATGCGCGTCTACCTGGGATCCGATCACGCCGGTTTCGAGTTGAAGGTGCACCTGGCCAACCATCTGGCCAAGCAGGGGTACGACGTGGTCGACGTCGGGCCGCACAGCTATGACCCGGACGACGACTACCCGACGTTCTGCCTGCACGCCGGCGACCGCGTGGTGGCCGACGAGACCGCCCTCGGGGTGGTCATCGGGGGGTCCGGCAACGGTGAGCAGATCGCCGCGAACAAGGTCGCCGGGGTTCGCGCCGCGCTGGCCTGGAGCGTCGAGACCGCACAGTTGGCCCGCCAGCACAACGACGCCAACGTGGTCGCGGTCGGCGCCCGCCAGCACACCCTGGACGAGGCCACGGCCATCGTCGAGGCGTTCCTGAGCACCCCGTTCTCCGGCAACGAGCGGCACGCCCGCCGGATCGCGCAGGTGGCGGCCTACGAGCTGACCCGGGAGCTGCCCGACCTGCCCTGACCGGCTCGGCGGGCGGTCAGCGTGGGGGGCGGGGGAGTTCCTCGCGGGGCACCCAGTTGCGGCGGACGACCACCACCCGGGCCTCGGCCTCGGCCAGATCGTCGTCGGTGGGCCGGGCCGCGTCCCGGGCTCGCAGTGCGGCGCTCAGCCCCACCTGTGACGAGCCGGAGCCGACCAGCCCGCGCAGCCCCCGCTCACCGTCGCGTTCGTCGCCCGCCGGGCCGCGTTGACCGCCGGAGCCGGCCGAGCCCCGGCGGCGGGGCGGCGGCTCGGCGGCGTCGTGCACGCCTGCCGTGCTGGCCGTGGGGCTGTCGGCGCCCCGTCCGGCCGCTTCGGAGTCGGGGTGGTGGCGCAGCCGCCGCCGTCGTCGGTCCGGGTCACCCATCCGCCGACCGTACCCCGCCCGGTGTGGGATCCGGCACCGTCGTGCCCGGCTCGCGCCGGACGGGCTCGGCGCCCCGTTTGTCGGCTGGCTACCCTCGGATCCAGGCGGCGGCGTTGTGCCGTCGGTCAGGGGGAGGACGAGATGGCAGACCAGACGCAGCCGTGGGCGGAGCGGACCGTGGAGGTGCCACCGCAGGCCGGCGTCGGGGTGCCGCCGCAGCGGGACGGGTTCCGCCGGGGCGTGGCGCCGGTGGGTCAGCGGCGCAGCCCGCGGACCGAGCCCTTCCCGGTGGTCGAGCAGGACCCCACCGGCACCGGCTGGCCGGGCGGCCCGGTGCCGCGCAGGCCGCTGAGCTGGCATCTGGCGCAGTTGCGTCGCGGCGGCGAGTGGAGCGCGGCGGCCGGGCTCTTCGCGTTCGTGTGCTGGGGGATCTGGGCGCTCTCCGGCCAGGGTGACCTGAGCGGCCCGCTGCTGGTGCTGGTGCTGAGCCTGCTGGTGGCGGTCGGCCTGTTCGCGTTGTCGCGGCTGATTGGCCGGGTCGTGCTGGAGCGGCAGCTGGGACGGGTCCGGCGCAGCGCGCGGGGCGCGCACCTGGCGACCGCGGTCTTCCTCGCCGGTCTGGGTGTGGCCTGGCTGCAGCAGACCGAGTGGGTCGTCTCGGCCTGGAACTGGATCTCCTCGAACTGATCCGGGGCACGCCCGGGCGGGCCGGCCAGCGCCGCCCGCCCGTGCGCCCGTTCGCGGCCACGCCGCGACACCGGTCGTCTCCCCACCAGGCAGGGCCGCTGCTTACCCGGCCGGCCACGGTTCATCCGTGGCCGGCCGGTCCGATTGTCCGCGCCCGGAAGTGTGCTCCCGTCGGTGTCGCTGTCAGTGGGTGCCGCCGTGCCCCTCGGCGTCGGCGCGTGGGGAGGCGACCCGAGCCGCCGGGTCCTCGACGCCGGGCTCGCCGCCGTCCGGGGCGACCATCCCGTCGTAGTTGTAGAGCGGCCCGCCGTCGTCGTGCTGCTTCGTGGTCCTGATGTAGCGGTGCATCATGCCGTCGATCTCCACCTCGACGAGGGCGCTGCCGCCCGTGTCGTGGGTGCTTCCGTCGCGGGGGCCGCCAACCAGGTGTGCCGTCGTGTTCGTGTCCATACCGACGCCGTACCCGGCGGCCGTCGCCCGGAAACGGCGGAAATGCGCTCCGGCCTGCGGTCGGCCTCACCGGCGGTGCCGCGCCCGGGCACCCGGACGCGGCACCGCCGGAAGATCAGCCGGTGGCGGCCTGGGCGGCGGCGTAGTCCCGGGCAACCCGGACCATCTCCACCAGCCCGCCCGCGTACTCCTGTGCCTCACCGTGGGCCTCGTCGAACGGCGGCTGGAAGCCGACGCCCTCCCACGCGCCGGTGGTCGGGTTCCACCGGTCGTTGCCGACCTCGAAGTCCCAGGCGAAGATGCCCAGCTCGTAGTAGAGCTGATCGGCGGAGTTGCCGGCGGCCGAGTAGAGCACGTCCGCGACCGGGCCGGTCTGCGACGGCCAGGTGACCGTGCCCCGTTCCTGGGCGATGGCGCCCACGATGCGCCGGGCGCTGTCCAGGAACATCTTCGACTCGTCGATCGACGGCCGGGGCAGGGTGATCCGCCCGTCCGCCCTGTACGCCCCCGGCGGCCACATGAAGTACCCGCCGTACGAGTGCACGTTCATCGCGAACTTGATGTTCGAGTGGGCCTGCGCCAGCGCGATGACGTTGCGGCTCTCCGCCTCGGACAGCTCGCCGGTGCCGGCGTAGTTGCCGGAGAGGCAGTTGGCGCTGGCGCCCACGTAACCGTCGAAGTAGGACCCGACGGTGTAGTTGCGGTTGATGTCGACGCCCCACGAGGTGCGGTAGCGAGGGTCCCGCGACGGCCCGGTGCAGTGGTTGACCAGGTTCTTCCGCTGGAAGTTGTAGTCGTTGAACGAGTAGTTCGCGCCGTCGGGGTTGACCATCGGGATGACGAAGATGTCGACCTGCTCCAACAGCTCACGGGTGGCCGGGTCGGTGCGGGCGTTGGCCAGCATCCGCTCGGCGAACTCCAGCGTCACCAGCGGCGTGGCCCACTCCCGGGCGTGTTCCTGGGAGTACGCCAGCACCCCGATCCGGGAGCCGTCCCGGTGCACGCCGAGGCGCAGCGCCTGCACCGTCCACGGCCGCGCCGGCACCTCGGTGCCCTGGAGGCCGTCGTCGAGTCGGGCCGGACCGGCGACCGGCATCGGCAGCCCGGCCGAGCCGTCCTCGACGGTCGCCCGGAACCGGTTCGACTGGCGGGCGTTGATCGCCGCCGCGACCTCGTCGGTGGTGCTGACCGTCTTGCCACCGCTGTCGGTGGCCAGCGAGACGGTGAGGACGCGGTCGCGGTAGCCGACGGTCAGCGGCCGGTTCGACCGGCCCGGGTCGACCGTCCGCACCTGCACGCCGTTCATGCCCTGGTCGCCGAAGCGGACCGACTCGACCACCACGGCGGCCACCGCCGGATCGCCCAGGTACGCGGCGGCGGTGCGCCGGTAACCCTGGGTCGTGTTCGGCAGGTCGATCACGTCCACCAGGTCCCGGTACTGGCGGGCCAGCCGCTTGATCCGGGCCTGGATGTCCACGGGCGTCAGGTACGCGTCGATGAAGTCCTTCTGGTAGCCCGCCGGCAGCGGCGGCGGCGACGCGTTCGGCCACAGCGCCGGGGTGACCGCCCGGCTGACCCCGCCGAGGCTGGAGGTTGCGGTCAGCTGCGTCGGTCGGCTCGGCACCGGCTGGGGCAGCGCGTAGTGGTACTGGTACTCGCCGGAGTCCTCGAACCGGAACAGCGGGAACGAGCCGGTGGCGCCGTCCGCCGTCCGCCAGCCGACGGTGATCTCCACGTCGGGATCGTCGGTGGCGGTGGTGGCCACCTGGGCCTGTAGGAACGTCTGCCCACCCGTGGTCCACCAGTACGCCTGCTGGACCTGGAGGGTGTCCACGGCCGCCGCGGCGGCCGTGGACCGCTGGCCGGGGGCCGCAGCGCGCAGCCCGGCGGCCGTGCGGGCCTGTGCCGCGCGGACGCTCTCGGCGTGGTGCCGGCTGCCGTCCCCGGGGCGCTGCACGATCTGCACGGCGGTCGCGCCCTGCGCGGTCAGGTCGGCGAGCTGGGCGCCGGTGAGCACCAGGTCGGCGAGGATCCGCCCGTCCCGGGTCCGGGGGCGGTTGGCCAGGTCGGCGCCGGCGGCGACCAGCCGGTCGAGCTGCGCCTGATCACGCATCTGCACCCGGACCAGGGCGGTCTCGGTGCTGGTCAGGGTGATCGGTGCGGCCGGGGCGGCGGGTGCCGCGGTGCCCGGACCGGGATGGGACAGCACCGCGCTGATCAGGATCGCTGTGGTTGCGGCGGCTGTCCACCGTCGTCGGACGATCATGTGCCCTCCTGACGGACGTCGATGTCACTGGTTCCCACACCAGTGCACAGATCGACAACTGTCAACAACTTCCGGCGGAAAGACGGCGGTTTCCGCAACGACACGCGTCGTCGGGTGGCGGATACTGCGCCGTATGACTCTGTCGACGCCGAAGCCGGACGTCGCCGGTCCACCCCGGCCCGACCCGAGGGCCCCGTTCCTGGTGATGGCCGGCTGGTACGGCGTGCTCGTCGCGTCGTACGGCGTTTACCTGGGCTCGCTGTCCGGGGACGTCCCGGCAGGGTGTGGCGAGGGCTGCGACTCCGACCGGTCGAGGATGCTGCTGTTCGGGCTCTACACGGCCACGCCGGCGCTGTTCCTCGCCCTGCTGATCAGTCTGGTGGCGCTCTGGCTGCTGACCACCCGCGGCCGGACGCGCTCCGCGCTGCTGGTGGGCACCCTGGCCGCCGCCCCCGCACTGGTGGTGGCCGGCATCGTCGCTGCCATCGCCCCACCGTCCTGACACACCTGGCCCGCCTCCGCTAGTGGGTACGCCAGTCCATGGCGTCGAGCAGGGTGGCTGCCAGGGCCGACCGGTTCGTCGCGCCGATCCCGTCCAGCGCCCTGCGCAGCACCTCGTCGGCGTCCTCGGACAGTTCCTGCGGACCCAGCATCGGCAGCATCAGGATGAGCCGCTGCGCCCAGGTCAGCCGCTCGTCCGGCAGCGCCGCCGCGGCGAGCAGCTCGGCCCAGGTCATCGCCGACGTGAACCCGTGGCCCTCGACCGAGGTGACCACCTCCGCCGGCCGGCCCGGCCGCTGCTCCACGAAGTCGAGTCCCGCCTCATCCTCGACGTTGCGGTACACGATCCGTAGCCACGCTTCTCCGTCGAGCCGCACCGAGACGACCGGCCAGCGCTCCGGGTCGTCGAGGACGGCACGCATCGCGTCGTCGTCGGCGCTCGGCACCTCGAAGGCGGTCTCCGACTCCGGGTAGGCACCCAGTGGTCCCGACAGGTAGTGCCACCAGAAGGCGGGGCATCCCACCACACCATCTGCCGCGTACACGGTCGCATCGTGCTCGATGTCGTAGTCAGGCGGTGCCAGGGTGGTATAGCCGGGGATCGTGAACGCGGGTCCGATGGTGAGGGACATGGCCCGCATTCAACACGGGCCAGGTCGAGATCACCGCGCACCGCCTACGCGGTCGTCTGGCGCTCGGCGTCGCTGCGCAGCACGCAGAACTCGTTGCCCTGCGGGTCCGCCATCACGACCCAGCCGCTGCCGTCCGGATCACGCTGATCGTCGACGACGGTGGCACCGAGCGCGCCGATACGTTGGACCTCCTGATCGCGTGGCACCTCGGGCTGTAGGCAGATGTGCGCACGGTTCTTGACGGTCTTCGGCTCCGGTACCCGCTGGAAGTAGAGCCGGGCGCCCCCGGGCGGCTCGATGACCACCTCGTCGTCGTCGGGGGTGAACTCGGCATCGACCGGGCAGTCGAAGACCCTGGCCCAGAAGTGCGCCAGCTCGTACGGGTCGGCGCAGTCGAACGCGAAGTTTCGGATGACGGTCCCCATCCGGTGAGCCTCATGCCTGCCCGGCGTACGGGTCAACTCGTGTCGACAGGCGAAGGCGTCCTGTCCGATCATCAGTGGCCGGCACCGTGAAAAGGGGTAGACGACGTGACTGCTGCTCAGCTGGATGAGCTTGTCCGGATCATGCCGCCGACCCACGGCGCCGACGAGGAGGTGGACTGGGATGCCGCCGAGGCGCAGTTGAACGTCCGCCTGCCGGCCGACTATCGGGCCTTCATGGCGGTCTACGGTGGCGGCAGCATTGGCGGCGAACTGAACATCCTGCTGCCGCTGCCCGTCGACTCGGTGTGGAGCGGTGGGACGATCGCTGGCGAGACTCCCAACCTGCGCTACCAGTGGGAGGCGGAGGGCGGGGTGGCAGGGATCGACCGTGGCGCGGATGCCGTGCTCGCCTGGGGCGTCGGCTGCAGCAACGGCGACCTCCTGGGCTGGCTGATGACCGGCTCGGATCCCGACCGGTGGCCGGTGGTGGTGTACCGGCGCCACCACGCGTGGGGCGAGTCGAGCTTGGCGCTGGTGGAATGCGGAATGGTGGAGTTCGTCCGGCGGCTGTTGCTCGCGGAGTTCGCTGGGTGCCCGCTCAGCGATGTTTCCCTGTGGGGCCGCATCCAGCCTTTCGTGCACTGGCGTGAACAGGACCGCCGCTTCCTGGCCGGCCTTGATCCCAACACCGGCGAGCCCGACCCGTACGCAGGCATGTTCCAAGGCCGGGACCGGCCGTAACCGCGCCGCACGACCTGCGTCCGACGCCCGGGGACAGCAAGAGGCCCAGGTGCCGCGATCGTGCGGTCTGCCTGGGCCTTTGTGGGTGGAGCGGGCGACGGGAATCGAACCCGCACCGTCAGTTTGGAAGACTGAAGCTCTGCCATTGAGCTACGCCCGCGTGCACCCCGCGGGAACGGGACGCGCCGACAGCGTACCCAATGCCCGTGGCGGATGCGCAGCCGCGCCACCGCCGGCCGCGCCGCGCCCGCGGCCGCGCCCTCGTCAAGATCCGCGCAACATCAGGGATGTAGTGGCCTCCGCGCGGCGGGAGGCCACTCTTTCCCCGATGTTGCGCGGATCTTGCCCACCGCGCGGCGTGTAGCCGGCGGTTGGCGGCGGCGGAAAGGGAGGTTTCGGGGATTGTGTCCGGGTGAGAGGTGGCCCCGGCACCGTCCGGGGCGCGCCGACGGCATAGACTGCACGTCGCCACGGGGTGTGGCGCAGCTTGGTAGCGCACTCGCTTTGGGAGCGAGGGGCCGTGGGTTCAAATCCCGCCACCCCGACTGTCGTCCGCGGCCGGGCAGCCCGGGTGCCGCCGAGTTTTCCGTGCGGTCCCCGGGCGATGCCGGAGCGTCAGGCCGGCTCACCTACACTCGATGGGCTGAATCACGCCCAGACTTAACTGAGATCCGTCAAGGAGTACGCCTGTGAAGAGCACCGTCGAGACTCTGAGCCCGACGCGCGTGCGGCTCGCCATCGAGGTGCCGTTCGTCGAGCTCGAGCCGAGCCTCAAGAAGGCGTACCGCGAGATCGGTTCGCAGGTCCAGGTCCCGGGCTTCCGCCGGGGCAAGGTGCCGACCGCGGTGATCGACCAGCGGGTGGGCCGGGGCACCGTCCTCAACGAGGCGGTCCAGGACGCCATCCCGGAGAACATCCTCGCCGCGGTGCGCGAGCACGACCTCAAGACGCTGGGGCGTCCCGAGGTCGAGATCACCGAGTTCAACGACGGTGACTCCCTGAACTTCACCGCCGAGGTCGACGTCCGGCCGGAGATCACCCTCCCCGACGCCGCGACCATCGAGGTGACCGTCGACGAGCTGCAGATCGACGAGAGCGAGATCGACGAGCAGGTGAAGAACCTGCGCGAGCGGTTCGCCACGCTCAAGACCGTCGAGCGCGCCGCCGCCGAGGGCGACTACGTCCAGATCGACCTGAACGCCACCGTCGACGGCGAGGACGTGCCGGGCGGCCAGGCGAGCAACATCTCCCACGAGGTGGGCAGCAAGCAGCTCCTGCCGGGCCTCGACGAGGCCGTGGTCGGCCTCGCCGCCGGCGACAGCACCACCTTCACCACCCAGCTGGTCGGCGGCGACTTCGCCGGCCGGGACGCCGAGGTGGCGGTGACCGTGCGCACGGTCAAGGAGAAGGAGCTGCCGGAGCTGAACGACGAGTTCGCCCAGATGGCGAGCGAGTTCGACACGATCGAGGAGCTGCGCGGCGACCTGCGGGCGCGGGTCACCCAGGGCAAGCAGGTCGAGCAGATCTACGCGGCTCGGGACAAGGCCCTGGCGGAGCTGGTCGAGGCCGCCGAGGTGCCGGCGCCGGAGGGTGTCGTCCGCGAGGAGGTGGCCAGCCGCAAGCAGGCCATGATCGACCAGCTGGAGCGGATCGGCGCCTCCCTGGACGAGTACCTCGCGGCCGAGGAGAAGACCGAGGAGCAGATCGACGCCGAGCTGACCGAGGCGGCGACCGAGGGCGTCAAGGTGCAGCTGCTCCTGGACACTCTGGCCGACGCCGAGGACGTGCAGGTCTCCGACGACGAGTTCGGCCACGAGATCGTCCACCGGGCGCAGCGCGCCGGGATGGCCCCGCAGCAGTACTACGACCAGCTCATGCGCTCCGGCGCGGCCGCCGCGGTCTTCGGTGACGTGCGCCGGGGCAAGGCGCTCGCCGCCGTCATGGAGCGGATCAAGATCAAGGATTCGGCCGGCAACGAGGTCACCCTTGACGCCCTGCGCGCCGCCAACGAGGCGGAGCACAACCACGAGCACTGATCGTCGGGTGCGGCCGCCGTCCGTCGCTGCGCGGTGGACGGCGGCCGAATCCTTTTCCGGGTACGCCCGGAAGCCCGCGCCGCGGGTACGCCCGACAGGCTGCGCTGAGAGCGAACAGTGCCCCGACCGGGACTCTGCCGCCCCGCACAGCGGTTAGTGTCGGGAAAGACGGTACGGAGAGCGAAGGGCTGCCATGACCGACATGCACATCCCCAAGAAGTCGCTCCGGGCGATTGACGCGCGCGGTGGCGACTCCATTGGCAACCTCGACGACTCGGTCTACAACCGGTTGCTCAAGGAACGCATCATCTTCCTGGGCAGTGAGGTGACCGACCAGGTCGCCAACCGCATCTGCGCGCAGCTGCTGCTGCTCGCCGCGGAGGACCCGGACCGCGACATCAACCTGTGGATCAACTCGCCGGGTGGCTCGGTCTACTCCGGCATGGCGATCTACGACACCATGCAGTTCATCGACAACGACGTGTCGACCGTGGCGATGGGCATGGCGGCCTCGATGGGCCAGCTGCTGCTCTGCGCGGGCACCAAGGGCAAGCGGTACGCCCTGCCCCACGCCCGGATCATGATGCACCAGCCGTCCGGTGGCCTGGGCGGCACGGCGTCCGACATCGCCATCCAGGCGGAGCAGATGCTCTACACGAAGCGGATGTTCCAGGAGCGGGTCGCGCACCACACCGGCCAAGCCCAGTCGCAGATTGAGGCGGACTCGGACCGGGACCGTTGGTTCACCGCCCAGGAGGCCATGGACTACGGCTTCATCGACAAGGTGATCATCGGGGCCGCTCAGGTTCCGGATGGCGCCGGGACCCTGAGCTGAGGAGCTGACGATGACCGATCTGAGCTTGCCGCCCCAGTTCGCGGCCGTGCACAACCGGTACGTGCTGCCGTCGTTCGTCGAGCGCACGTCGTACGGGGTCAAGGAGTCGAACCCGTACAACAAGCTCTTCGAGGACCGGATCATCTTCCTCGGCGTCCAGGTGGACGACGCGTCGGCCAACGACGTGATGGCCCAGCTGCTGACGCTCGAGGGCACCGACCCGGACCGCGACATCATCATGTACATCAACTCGCCGGGTGGTTCGTTCACCGCGATGACGGCGATCTACGACACCATGCAGTACGTCCGCCCCGACATCCAGACGGTCTGCCTCGGGCAGGCCGCCAGCGCGGCGGCGGTGCTGCTGTCGGCCGGGACGCCGGGTAAGCGGATGGCCCTGCCGAACTCGCGGATCATCATCCACCAGCCGGCCACCGAGGGCGGCTACGGGCAGGGCTCGGACATCGAGATCCAGGCCCGGGAGATCCTGCGGATGCGTACGCAGCTGGAGGACATGCTGTCCCGCCACTGCAACCGCCCGATCGAGCAGGTTCGCAAGGACATCGACCGTGACAAGATCATGACGGCCGAGGAGTCCAAGGAGTACGGGCTGGTCGACACGATCCTGACCAGCCGCAAGAAGGGTCTGCTGGCCGCCCAGGCCGCCAGCTGAGCAGTACCGGGTCAGAGGTTGGCCGGGGCTCCGTTCCCGGCCGACCTCTGACACACCCGTTTTGGGGGTCGGAGAATGCCCCGGCAGCGGGTAACGTCGGGTCCGTACCGCTTCGCCGGTTGGTCCGGCGGGGTGAACGGAGCCGGACGGCGCGCAGCGTCCGCAGGTCAGGGCCGGGTCTCCGGCCGATGAGTGCAGGGAGAACGTAGGTGGCACGGATCGGTGACGGCGGCGACCTACTGAAATGCTCCTTCTGCGGCAAGTCGCAGAAGCAGGTGAAGAAGCTCATCGCGGGCCCAGGGGTCTACATCTGCGACGAGTGCATCGATCTCTGCAACGAGATCATCGAAGAGGAGCTGGCCGAGTCCGGCGAGGTGAAGTGGGAAGAGCTTCCCAAGCCGATGGAGATCTGCCAGTTCCTCGACAACTACGTCGTGGGGCAGGACCAGGCCAAGAAGGCCCTCGCCGTCGCGGTCTACAACCACTACAAGCGGATCCAGGCCGAGGCGGCCAACGCGCCCGGCTCCGGCACTGATGCCGTCGAGCTGGCCAAGTCCAACATCCTGCTGCTCGGCCCGACCGGGTGCGGCAAGACGCACCTGGCGCAGACCCTGGCCCGGATGTTGAACGTCCCGTTCGCCATCGCCGACGCCACGGCGCTGACCGAGGCGGGCTACGTCGGCGAGGACGTGGAGAACATCCTCCTCAAGCTGATCCAGGCCGCCGACTACGACATCAAGCGCGCCGAGACCGGCATCATCTACATCGACGAGGTCGACAAGATCGCCCGTAAGTCGGAGAATCCGTCGATCACGCGGGACGTCTCCGGCGAGGGCGTGCAGCAGGCCCTGCTCAAGATGCTCGAAGGCACGGTGGCAAACGTGCCGCCGCAGGGTGGCCGCAAGCACCCGCACCAGGAGTTCATCCAGATCGACACCACCAACGTGCTGTTCATCTGCGGTGGGGCGTTCGCGGGGTTGGATCAGATCATCGAGTCCCGCACGGGGCAGGGCGGCACCGGCTTCGGTGCGCGGCTCCGGTCGGTGTCGGAGCGGTCGACCGATGACATCTTCAGCCAGGTCATGCCGGAGGACATGCTCAAGTTCGGGCTGATCCCCGAGTTCGTCGGCCGGCTGCCGGTGATCACCAACGTGCGCAGCCTGGACCGCAGCGCCCTCGTGCGGATCCTCACCGAGCCGCGCAACGCCCTGGTCCGGCAGTACCAGCGCCTCTTCGAGCTGGACGGGGTCGAGCTTGAGTTCGACGAGCCGGCGCTGGAGGCGATCGCCGACCAGGCGATGCTGCGCGGCACCGGTGCCCGTGGCCTGCGGGCCATCATCGAGGAGGTCCTGCTCTCCGCGATGTTCGAGGTGCCGAGCAACCCCGACGCCGCCCGCGTGCTGATCACCCGTGAGGTGGTCCTGGAAAACGTCAACCCGACCATCGTGCCGCGCGAGTTCACGGGCCGTCGCGCCCGGCGGGACCGCGAGGAGAAGTCGGCCTGATCGTCCTCGCGTCGCGCCGGCCGCTCAGTTCCGACGCGGCCGGCGCGAGCGGGTCCGCCAGTCCGATTCGCCCGACGGCGTGACCGTCACCGTTATCAGCCGGGCTGGTGCGTCGCTGACTGACGCTGTCGGCACCGACCCCTCGGGCCGTACCCTTGGACTCATGCGTGTCGCCGTCTGCCAGCTGAACGCCCGGGACGACCGCAAGGCCAACCTGGCCGCCGCGGAGGCCCTGCTGGAACGCGCCGCCGCCGGCGGCGCGGACCTCGCCGTCCTTCCGGAGTACGTCGACTACCTCGGTCCCGCCGCGGGGTTGCCCGAGCCGGAGCCGGTGGACGGCGAGGTCGGCACCTTCTTCGCCGACGTCGCCCGACGGCTCGGCATCTGGTTGGTGGCCGGGTCGTTCCACGAGGCCGGCCCCGACCCGGAGCACACCTGGAACACCTCGCTGGTCTTCGACCGGTCCGGCAGCCTCGCCGCCAGCTACCGCAAGATCCATCTGTACGACGTGGAGATCCCCGGCCGAGTCTCCTACCTGGAGTCGGCAAGCGTCGCCGCCGGTGTGCAGCCCGTGGTGGTGGACGTCGAGGGCCTCCGCGTCGGCCTGTCGATCTGTTACGACCTGCGTTTCCCGGAGTTGTACCGGCGCCTGGCCACCGAGGGAGGCGCCCAACTGCTGGTGGTTCCGGCGGCGTTCATGCTCCACACCGGGCGGGATCACTGGGAGGTCCTGCTCCGGGCCCGGGCGATCGAGAACCAGTGCTTCGTGGCGGCCGCCGGCCAGACCGGCGACCACGAGCCCGGCCGTACCTGTTTCGGGCGCAGCATGGTGGTCGACCCGTGGGGGACGGTCCTCAGCCAGGTGCCGGACGGCCCAGGGGTGTCGGTCGTCGACCTGGACCTGGACCGGCTCGCCATGATCCGCGCAGAGCTGCCGAGCCTGGCCAACCGCCGGCTCTGAGCCGTCAGCCCTCGAGCAGGACACCGATCGTCGCGAGGCCGGCGATGGCGGCGGCGGTGACCAGCAGGGCGGTGGTCATCCGGGATCGGCCCCGCCGCGCCAGCCGCCCCACCGAGAGCACCAGCACGACCAGCACGACCGCGCCAATGACCAGTTGCCAGAACGGCAGGAGAAGGCCGAGCAGCGCCTCCTCGGCGAACACCGTGGCGCCGAGCCCGGACTCATCCATGCCTGACACTCTGGCACGTCCGTGGGCTCGGCGTCGCCAGCTGGGCGGGGACGAGGGGTTGTAGCTCCCGGTCTAAGCGGGACCAGGGGAATCGGGGTCGGGCCGAGGTCGTTGCACAGGGCATGCCGGCGTAGCCCCGTCGAGCGGGGCAGCCGCCGGGGAACACCTGGTGGTCCGCCACGGTTGTGCCCCGTGGACAGCCGAGAGGCCAGGGCTCAACTCCGGTCGACCCGATCAAGTGATGAACCCTGATTTGCCTTCTCCGGGCCGTCCGCGTAACTTTCTCTCTGCACGGGGGAGGCCGGACAAACCGGCCGAGAACGGGCGCCAGGCTCGTGGCGGGAACGCCGAGCGGGACTGGATCGGGCGGTGCGGATCACCCCGGAAACGGGGTTGCGGACGCGAAGCCGACCGGGTAAGGTTTTGAAGCCGGCAGGAGCCGGGCGGAGAGCCGCGAAGCGGCGATCGGCCGGTCTGCGGCTTCCCACGATAGTAACGACCGCCGGGTACGGCGTGCGTCATCGTGGGCCCGGACGAATCATTGATCACCTCGGACACGAGGTTGACAATGAAAGTCCAACCAAGTAAGTTTGAGCGGTTGCCCCGAAACGGGGTTCCACTGAGTGGGGCTTC